>JAJXZC010000751.1 GCA_021780275.1 Pseudomonadota bacterium | reverse complement strand
CAGGCGATTTGCTTGATGTGTCGATCCGCGCGATCAAGACCAATCACCACCAGCTGGCGCCTGACCAGCTAGCCCGGATCGTCGGCGAATATCCGCCGCTGGCGCATTATTGCAATGCGCTGATTGTGCCGTATGGCGCGACCTACACCCATCTGTTCGAGCTATCGGTGCTCGACTCCGGGCCGGGCTTTGCGTCGACCTGGACCGGGACGCCGCTCGACCAACTGCCGCTCGATGCGGAAGAAGCCGACCGGCTCGTGCTTTCTCTCGCAATCCTTGCGCGGCTGGCGCATGAGCCCGATCTCGGCGGCTGGCCCGGCCTTGGATTCGCCATACAAGCCTATCAGAAGCGCGCGCCGCAGGTCATCGAGGCGGCGGCCGCCATCGCGCAATCAAGCCGTCGTCGGCTGATGGTACGCTTGGTCAAGGGCGCTTATTGGGACAGCGAAATCAAACGCGCGCAAGTCCTAGGCCTGCCCGATTATCCGACCTACACGACGAAGGCCGCAACGGACCTGTCTTATCTCGTCTGTGCGCGGGTGCTGCTTGCGGCGCACCCCGCCCTCTACGCCCAGTTCGCGACGCATAATGCCTATACGCTGGCGGCTGTGCGGGACATGGCACGCGCGCAGGGCGCCGTTCCCGAATTTCAGCGTTTGCATGGCATGGGTGAAGCACTTTACGCCGGCGCTTTCGAACGTTATGGCGCCTTTCCGCTGCGCGTCTATGCGCCGGTCGGCAGCCACGAAGATCTATTGCCCTATCTGGTGCGACGGCTTCTGGAAAATGGCGCCAACACATCCTTCGTGCACGCTTTGCTCGATGAACGCGTAACCATTGCCGAGGTCGTCACGGATCCGATCAAGGCCGTCGAGTCGACCGGCGCGGTGCGAAATCCGCGCATTCCGCGCCCGGCCGATCTTTATGGACCGGCGCGCCGCAATGCATCGGGCGCCGATCTTTCGATGGCCCGCACCCGAGGCGAACTCGCCGGCGCGGTGACCGCGCTCGATTCCGAAACCTTGGTCGCGGGCCCGATCGTCTGCGGACGGCTTAGGGTCGTCAGCGCCGAGGCTCGGGTATCGCCCGCCAGGCTCGATCACGTTGTCGGGCACGCTGCATCGGCCAGCATGGAGGATTTGGAAACGGCTTTTGCCGCCGCCAAAGCGGCACAGCCGGTCTGGGATGCGCTTGGCGGCAAGGGTCGCGGTGCCGTTCTGCGCGCCATGGGCGACGCGCTCGAAGCCGACCGCAACCGGCTCGTCGCTCTATTGGCGCGCGAAGCCGGCCGGACACTGAGCGATGGAATTGCGGAACTGCGCGAGGCGATCGATTTTTGCCGCTACTACGCCTGTCTCGCCGAGCAGCAATTTGCCGAAAGCAAATTGGCCGGCCCTGTCGGCGAGACCAACCGGCTTCAATTGCGCGGGCGCGGCGTCTTCGTTTGCATCAGCCCGTGGAATTTTCCGCTTTCGATCTTCACCGGGCAGGTCGCGGCAGCGCTTGCCGCCGGCAATGCTGTTTTGGCGAAGCCCGCCGAGCAGACGCCGCTGATCGCGGCCGAAGCCGTGCGCCTTTTCCGCGGCGCAGGGCTTGCGGCGGACGTGCTGCATCTCCTGCCCGGCGCGGGCGAGACGATCGGTGCGGCGCTCGTCGCTCATGGCGCTTGCGACGGTGTCGCCTTCACCGGCGGAACGGAAACGGCTTCGGTCATCAACCGAGCCTTGGCGGCGCGGCATGGGCCGATCATTCCATTCATTGCGGAAATGGGCGGCTTGAATGCCCTGTTCGTGGATACGACCGCTCTGCGCGAGCAAGTGATTGATGATGTCCTCGTTTCGGCATTCGGTTCGGCGGGCCAGCGCTGTTCGTCGTTGCGGCTGCTTTTCCTGCCTTATGAAACCGCGGATCGTCTGATCGAGGGATTGATCGGTGCCATGCGGATGCTGGTGCTCGGAGATCCCGCCGATCCAAGCACCGACATCGGCCCGATCATCGACGCCCAAGCAAAGGCCGGGTTGGAAGCTCACGCCGAACGCTTGCGTCGCGATGCAAAGGTCCTGTACCAGCTCAAGGCGCCGGACAGCGGCTTTTATTTTGGCCCCCTGCTCGCCGAGCTTCCCTCCGCCGAATTTTTACAGCGGGAAGTTTTCGGGCCCATCCTGCACGTGGTCCGTTATGATCCGGAAGAGGTTGCAGCGGCTGCCGCGCCGCTGCGCGCGAGCGGCTATGGCTTGACGCTCGGCATTCATAGCCGCATCGAATCCTTCGTCGATCACGTGCAGCGCCTGGTTCCGGCTGGGAATGTCTATGTCAATCGCGCCATCACCGGTGCTGTGGTCGGAGTCCAGCCATTCGGCGGTCTTGGTCTATCCGGCACCGGGCCAAAGGCGGGTGGCCCGCATTCGTTGTTGCGCTATGCGACGGAACGTGCGGTCAGCGTCAATATCGCGGCGCAAGGCGGCGACCCGGCCTTGTTCAATCTTTCCTGACAACCCCTAAGCCGGCACGGCACCTCGAACCGCTTTCACCATAAAATGACGGCGCGGGATGACCTCAGCCATGATTTGCACGGCCCGCCTGATTTCATTGCCGCCAAGTGCCGAATAGCCGAGCAGGATCGCGCGGTCGCGATAACGGTCGGCTTGTTCGAAGGCTCCGCCGGACGCCAGCGTATGCACGCGAACACCGCCGTGTGCATCAAGCTTCGCTTTGAAATCAGCCGCTGAAAAATTCTCCGGAAGCCGCCACATCACATGCATGCCGGCATGTGCGCCCCAGATATCGGCCTGGCCGAAAGTACTCTCGATCTGAGAAATCAAGCAGCTAAGCGTGTCCGAATAGCTCTTGCGAATTTTGCGCAAGTGGCGCCGATAACCGCCTTCGAGGATAAAGCGGGCCAGCAGTGTCTGTTCCAACCAGGGATGGCCGTAATTCGTCATCGCCTTCACTTTGCGGGCGACATCGACCAACTGAGGCGGGACGATGACATAACCCGTGCGCAGGCCCGCGCCCAATGATTTCGAGAAGGTGCCGACATAGATGACGCATTGTCCTGTGTCGGCCCCGGCGAGAGAGAGAAACGGCGGCCCGTCAAAATTGTAGTCGCTGTCATAATCATCTTCGATGAGATACGCGCCGGTACGGTGCGCCCAATGCAAAAGCTCCTGACGGCGATCGAGCGACAGCGCGGCGCCGGTGGGAAATTGATGTGACGGCGTAACATACGCAAGGCTCACGCCCGACTTGCCGCCGGGTCTGGGCAGCGCGTCAGTCACAAGGCCGTTGCGGTCCACCGGAACCGGGAAAATCCGGGCGCCGTAGCTTTGAAAGGTTCGCAGGGCGCTGCCGTAACACGGATCTTCCATGACGACGCCTGTGTCAGTCGTCACCAAGATCCGGCAGATAAGATTGATTGCCTCTTGTGTGCCGGCGGTGACGATCACGGCCTCTTCAGAACATCTGACGCCGCGGGACCGCGAGACATGTTGCGCGATCGCTGCGCGCAGTTCGATGATGCCGCCGGGATCGTTATATTCGGTGAGATGGGCTTCGGCTGCGTGCAGTGCCTCGTCGGCGAGCCTGCGCCAGGCCGCGCTCGGGAACAGGGTTTTGTTCGGCCGGCCGGGCCAGAAGTCGATCACGCTATCGCGTTGGCGATCGGGGACGGAGGGCACGTCGGTCGCAAATATGACGGGCGCGCGCGCCGTCGAAACCGGCAGCGGCTGCGCCGCCGACGCTGCGATCGTCAAACAGGAGTCCGGTACCGCTTTCGTGACAAACGTTCCAACGCCGCCGATCGTCGAGAGATAGCCTTCGCTCATGAGACGATCGTAGGCTTGCAGCACCGTGTTTCTCGAGATGCGGTATTGCGCAGCGAGCTCCCGCGAGGGCGGCATTTCGCAGCCAGGCTCTAGCCGGCCGCTCACGATCTGCTGGCGCAATTGATCGGCGATCTGGCTCTGGAGGCTTGCTCCGCGTTTGCGGGACAAGGACAAAGCAATGAGCATCGTGGCGCTCTCCGCGAGGAGAATGACGTCCGGAGGGCGAGCATCGCCCATCCGGGTCCTGCCAGTATGCCGCATCTAGCGCTTGGGGGGATAACGAAAATTCTTCGCAAAGTCGGGAACCGCAATGCCCGGTGCGAGCTTCGGATCGCAAATCAATTGCCCTTGCGCGATTGAAAGCGGAACGGCGCCGGACCAGCGGTCGGATGCGCAATCTTCTTCTTCGTCGCCGGCGAGCACGTCATTGACCTTCGCGGAGACCTCATCGAGGCGCAGGCGAATGACCTTGGTTGCGCGCCATTCTTGCTCGTTGGGCTTGCGCGCATAATCCCAGAGCCCCGGGGCGAGCCGGTCGGTGAAGATTGCGAGCGCCTCGCGTTTCATTTCTTCCGAAACCAGTTCGGCATTGCCGAGCGCCATGACGGATCTGAACTGGACGTTGTGATTCATCGCTGCGCGAGCGAAAACGATGCCGTCGAGATGCGTCACCGTAAAACAAACAGGTATTCCGGTTTCGAGATTTTTCAGCATTCGGCTGGCGGCGGAGCCGTGCCAATAGACATAATCGTCGATGCGCCAATGACTGGTCGGCGTAACATAGGGCTGACCGTTGAAGACATAACCGACGTGACAGATGATACCGGCATCGATGATATTATTGATCGTCTCGCGATCATATTTGCCGAGCCAATGATAACGACGTAAACGCGTTCTCTCTGAAGCAGGTTCGTCCGCCATTTCGCTCCCCAAAAAATTCCGGCGCCGAAAGCCCTAACGGCAGCGCATCCGGAGAATTCCAGGCCTTCAGGGGAGCGAAAAGAGCCGGATACTGGGAATTCTTTGGGTCCAGGTCTCAGCCGAGAGCACAGGTCCGGGTCGGCCGGCTTTTTCAGGAGCCGCCCCGCGGCAATCCGGCAGGGGATTGTGAGATTTGTCACTTCCGCGGCCAATCGGCCTTTGATAAGGTTGCGGTTGCGTTTGGGCACTCCCCTTCGCACCGAAACGGCTCTCCATTGGGGTGGAGGGCTGTTTCTTTATGCGTCACCGCCGCCGCTCAGTGGGTGGGCGACCCAGCCTCAAAGCCGCTCAGAGCCGCATGCCTCCAGATGGGAGACATCCTCTTCGATATCGGCGCGGACATTATTCGTCTAAAATCCGAAATCGAAGCCGAGAATGCCCGCCGCGATCGCGTCGAGGTGAGTCTCCAAGGCAAAATGACCCGTGTCGAGCAAGCGGACCTCCGCGTGAGGCAGGTCGCGCCGATAGGCTTCAGCGCCGGCGGGGATGAAGAAGGGGTCATTGCGGCCCCAGATCGCAAGCAGGCGTGGCGCG
>JAJXZC010000323.1 GCA_021780275.1 Pseudomonadota bacterium | reverse complement strand
CGCATCCAGCAATATCGCATGTGAATTCATCTGCGGCCGGGGATTGGCCGCACGCTCATGGATCGGCTGGCAGTTTCGCAGCGCGCGCCGGCCCGTTCAGCACTTTTCCATCGGGTTTCGGACCCTCGGCCGCGAGTTTCGCGGCCGCATCCGCATGGAGCGCCTCGGCCAGCCGCCGGCGCTCGAAGATCACAACCACGACCGCCGCGAATAACAACGGCAGGACCAAGTAAAGCAGCCGGAACACCAGCAGCGCGGTCAGCACTTTATCATGCGGCATGGCCGGCATGGCTTTGATGAACAAAAGCTCGAAGACGCCGAGGCCCCCTGGCGATTCTGAGACCAGCGCGACCGAAAACGAGGCAATGAAAATCCCGAGAATGACGAGGTAACCGGGATTATGCTCGTGCGGCAGGGCGAAATAAATGATTCCGGCCGCGCCGAGCAATTCCGCCGAGGACGCCGCCAATTGCCGCATAGCGATGTTGAGATGCGGATATTCAATCCGGACGCGGCCGATGATCAAGGGTTTGAGTCGAAGCGCCGAGCCGATCACATAGGCGGCAACGAGACCAAGACAGGCGAGCCCGATGAGCCGCGCCATAGCCGGCTCGGTCAGGACATGCGGCAGGAGCCGGCCAAGCCGGCGCAATTGCACCGGGTCCGCCACCAACACGATACCGCCGAGCAATAATACGCCGAGCCCGAAGGTGAGTGAGCATAGGCCGACGAGCAAGGCGATCTGGGCGGCCGAAAGGCCTTTCGTCGAATAGGCGCGGTAGCGCACCATGGCGCCGGAGACCACCGACGCGCCGATATTGTGGGCTAGCGCATAGGTCGTAAACGAGCATAGGCCGATGAAGGCCCAGGAGATATGTTTGACGCCGAGGTGCATCAGCGCGATGCGGTCGTACCAGGCAAGCGCGGCATAGGCGACGAGCGTCGATAGAATCGCCAAGCCATATTGTTGAAACGAAAGCGTTTTGAGGTCGGCCAGGACTTTCGGGCCAACAGCCTGACCGTGAAACTGCCGATGCAGCAGCCAAATCGACACCGCCAAGGCGACGAGGCCGACCGCGGGCCAGACAAATTCCTTCAGCCGCTTCATAGTTCTCCTGAAATGCCGCCCGGCGACGGCCTCTCGGCATAGGGCACCCGAGTCTGTGCCGGCCTCGCGTCAGCCGGGGAAGACCCAAAAGTATCGGACAATGCAAGCGCTTATTCGCCAAAGACATGGCGATTTGACGCCAGCCGCGTGTCCGACGTTCGGTGCCGCGAAGAGCGCCGGTTGCGCTCAGCTCAGGAGAGTTATTTAGGCGCGCGCTGCGCGCAGGTCAAAATCGGCGATCACCGCGCCGTGGTCGGGCGGCTCATGGCCCCGTTCGGACGCTTTCTCGCGTCCCTCAAGGCTGGTGATTTTATTGAGGTCGGCGAGAGCCTCATCGAGATGCGCTTTGGCCTCCTCGAGCTGATCGCGCAATTCGCCGCTCGAACGCAGCAGATTGTCGCGCCGGCTCCGGGCCGCTCGAGCGTAGGTCGGATAGGCGAAATGCGATGGATCGGAGATTCCGGCGCGCTGTTCCTCAAGCGCGATCTCCCGGTCGAGGTCGGCCGCCATGCGGGCGAATTCGCCGATCATGGCTTCGATCTGCGCCAGCCGGCGGCGGCGCTCTTCAACATGGAAACGCTTGAGACGGATGAGCGAGTCCCGCGACTTCATAACTTGGAAACTCCGAAACGCAGCCGATCCCGAGGTGTTTAGTCAATTTTTCTTCGAGACGACGCTGAAGATGACCTATTAAAGTTTCTGCTTTCTTACTCCGACCGTCGTCCCCACTGGCCGGCGCAGGATCATTGGGTATATTTTGTGTCTGTGCCTGATTCGGACGGGGGTTCTGCGGAGTCCGGAATGATTTTGTTAACCAATGGCCGTTAACTTTAAAAAAGTGGTTCGGCAGGGTCGTTCTCGCTGACGCCCGTTAACGAGGGGCGTCGGAGGAAATACCCGCTTCGCGCGCCGACCGACGAGGGGAAGGCTGAGGGCTCCACATGCGCGTGCTCCTGATAGAAGACGACAGCGCCACCGCGCAAAGCATCGAGCTGATGCTCAAGTCCGAGAACTTCAACGTCTATACGACCGACCTCGGCGAGGAAGGCATCGATCTCGGCAAGCTCTACGACTACGACATCATTCTTCTCGACATCAATCTTCCCGATATGTCGGGCTATGAGGTGCTGCGCACGCTCCGCGTCGCCAAGGTGAAGACGCCGATTCTTATCCTTTCGGGTCTCGCCGGCATCGAAGACAAGGTGAAGGGCCTCGGCTTCGGTGCCGACGATTATCTGACCAAGCCCTTCCATAAAGACGAACTCGTCGCCCGCATTCACGCCATCGTCCGCCGCTCGAAGGGCCATGCCCAATCGGTGATCACGACCGGCGACCTGATCGTCAATCTCGACCAAAAGACCGTTGAGGTCTCGGGCAACCGCGTCCACCTTACCGGCAAGGAATATCAGATGCTGGAGCTGCTTTCCCTGCGCAAGGGAACGACGCTCACCAAAGAGATGTTCCTCAACCATCTCTACGGCGGCATGGACGAGCCCGAACTCAAGATCATCGACGTCTTCATCTGCAAGCTCCGCAAGAAGCTCGCCAACGCGAGCCGCGGCCGCAATTATATCGAGACCGTCTGGGGCCGCGGCTATGTGCTGCGCGAGCCCTCGGAAGACGACGAACTGGTCTCGGCTTAGCCGGCGTCATATCCTGGAAAAATGAAAAGCCCCGCAAAAGCGGGGCTTTTCATTTAGCTGGCCACAAGGGCCAAGGCCGGCCGTCCCGGCGGCGTCTCGGGCCGCACGATGCTCACCGAGCGATGCTCGGGGTGCGGTACCAGCGCGTCCGTCAAGCCGATGACCGTTTCCGCCGCACCCATGATGAAGAAGCCATCCGGAGTGAGGATTTTGGCCATTCGGTCAAGCACATCCTTTTTTGTCGGCACGTCGAAATAAATCAGCACATTGCGGCAGAAGATCACATCGAAACGGCCGAGCGGGGCATAATCCGACAACAGGTTGAATTCCTCGAATCGGATGCGTGAGCGAAGATATTCGTTGATGCACCAACGCTCGCCCTCCTGGCGGAAGTAGCGCAGCAATTGCGTGATCGGCAGGCCGCGTTGGATCTCGAATTGCGAATAGATGCCGTTGCGCGCGGTATTGATCACGCCGCGCGAAAGATCCGTGGCGAGAATCTCGATCTTCCAGCCGGCCAGGCGATGCGCCTCTTCGTCGAGCAGCATGGCGAGCGAATAGGGCTCTTGCCCGGTCGAGCAGGCGGCGCACCAGATGCGGATTTGCCGGCTGTCGCGCCGCGCCTGCAGCAAATAGGGGATGATAACCTTGCGGAAATTGTCGAACGGCACGCGATCACGGAAGAAGAAGGTCTCGTTGGTGGTCATCGCCTCGACGACCTCGCGTTCGAGGTCTTCATGGGCGCCGGAGAGCAGCATTTTGACGAGGCCGCCGAGGCCGGAGAGGCCGAGCTGCTGAACGAGCGGTTGCAAGCGGCTCTCCGCCAGATAGGCTTTTTCGGCATCAAGCGAGAGGCCCGAGCGCCGATTGAGCAATTGACGCAGCATCTCAAAATCGGAATTCATGATTTTTTCTCGCGGAACTGTGACTGGCGAACGAGGCGGCAGACCCACGCGCCGATTTCCTTCAGCGGAAGAACGGCCAAAGCCAATCCTTCGGCCGCAACAAGACGCGGCATGCCCCAAACGACGGAGGAGGCGGCGTCTTGCGCAACGACCGCGCCGCCTGCTGCTACGATCGCGCGGGTGCCGGCAAGCCCGTCGCTGCCCATACCGGTGAGGACGATGCCGATCAGCGTGGCGCCGAATACGTCGGCAGCGGAACGAAACAGGACATCGACAGAGGGCTTGCAGAAATTTTCGGGCGGCGTGTCCAGCAGCCTGATAATCGTCATCTCACCCTTGCGCGCGACGCTAAGATGGCGGTCGCCAGGCGACAGATAGGCATAGCCGGGCAGGATCGTTTCGCCGTCTTCGGCAAGCCGCGTCGGCTGGCCGGTCAGTGTTTCGATCCTCGCGGCGACCGTGCGCGTGAACTCCGGCGGAATATGCAAGGCGATCAAGACCGGCACCTGCGCGATGATCGGCGCCAATCCGTTGAGCACGACAGGCAGCGCCTGAGGGCCGCCCGTGGAGACGCCGATAACGATGGCCGCTGGCCTGGTCATGAGCTCAGGCTCTGCGGGGGGCCGCACGGGTGCCAGGGTCGGCGCCTCATGAGCCGGACCAAGACCGAAATGATCGCCTTGCTGACTCATGCCGAGCGCCAATCAAATCACGTTGCCGTTAGACAGCCGTATCGAGCAAGCCGATCTCTTCCAGCTTGGATTGCAGGATCTGCTTATCGAACGGCTTCATGATATACTCGTCGGCGCCGGAATGGATTGCCCGCGCGATATGGGCGACGTCGTTTTCCGTCGTGCAGAACACGACTTTCGGCTTCAGCCCGTCGGGCATTTTGCGCAGCTCCTGCAGGAATTCGAAGCCGTCCATGACCGGCATGTTCCAGTCGAGCAGGATCGCGTCCGGCATGAAAAAGGCGCAAGCGTTGAGTGCCTTGCGTCCGTCTTCCGCTTCGACGGTCTGAAAATTCATCCCTTCGAGAATGCGGCGCGCGACCTTTCGGATGACGGTCGAATCATCAACGACCAGAATCTGCTTCATCGTCTTGTCCTTGCATCTCTTGCTGTCGGTTGTCGGATAGCCCTGCATTAGATGTGCCGCGGGAAATCGAAAATCGCGCCAACGTCCAGCAATGAGAGAATCCCATTTTCGAGACGGTACGCGGCTTTGGTAAACTTTGCCCTGCGTTCGCCGAGGTGGGGGGGCAATAAAATCCGTGTCTCGGGCTCGAGATGCAGAACATCGCCGACCTCGTCGACGACCAGCGCGAAATTTTCGCCACGATAATCCATGCCGACCGCAAGCATCGAACGCGCCGCTTCCCGATCAGGCAGATTTAGCCGCCTGCGCAGGCTGACGGCGGTGACGATCTTGCCGCGCAGGTTGACGAGGCCGATGATCTCTCTCGGTCCGAGCGGCACTGGCGTTACCGCTTCGATGCCAAAAATCGTCTGCACCGAATCGACCGGCAAGCCGAAGGGTTCGCCGCCGACGAAGACGATGAAGCAATGGACTTGCGCCTTGCCACTGTCGGCACTGTCCATCGACGGGGTCAGCTGTTGCGTTGCGTCTATTCTCATGCGGCAAACGATCCGATAACGGTTTCTTCGAGATCAAGCTTGTTGAGTTGACGCACTTCGAGAATCT
>JAJXZC010000626.1 GCA_021780275.1 Pseudomonadota bacterium | reverse complement strand
GATCTGGCGAGCATGATGGCCTTCATGCCCGAGCCGCAGACCTTGCTCACCGTGGTGCAGGTCGTCGACTGGTCGAGGCCACCCTTGAGCGCCGCCTGCCGCGCAGGCGCCTGCTTCGCGCCGGCCGAGAGCACGCAGCCCATCATCACCTCGTCGACCGCGCCCGACGAGAGCCCTGCCCGTTCCGCCGCCGCGCGCACCGCGACCGCGCCGAGATCCGGGCCTGAGATGTCCGCCAGCGCGCCCTGGAACCCGCCCATAGGGGTCCGCGCCGCGCTCGCGATGACGATCGGGTCGGTGCTGGTACGGGACTGTGTCATGGCTGCGTTTCCACGTTAGATTGTTTCGGAAGGCTTGGATTCGGGGGGAACCCTAGCCCAAACGCAACAGGGGGGAAAGTTCGCGTGGAATTTCTGCACAATATGGATTGGGTGCTGCCGCTCCGGAGCGATGCCGCTACGGTAATCGCCAATGGTTTCACCTGGCTCGGATACACGACGTTCTTCCTGATAGCCCTGCCGCTGGCCTACTGGTTCTGGGGCCGGGACCGCGCCATGCGCATGACGGTGTTGATTGCCATCACCGCCGTCCTCAATGGCTGGCTCAAGGATCTCTGGCAAGACCCGCGGCCAGATCCGAAATACTGGCTGGACGAGCGTGTCGGCGGCTCATATGGCAGGCCGAGCGGACACGCACAGGTCGCCTCTGCGATGTGGACGCTGATCGCCTGGGAAATTCGCCGCGCATGGGCCTATGTCGCCGCCGCAATCATCATTTCCGGCGTCTGCTTCAGCCGGCTCTATCTCGGTGTCCATGACGTGGACGATGTGCTCACGGGCATGGGGCTTGCCATCATCGGCCTCGCCGTCTTCGCCTGGCTGCTTTCGCCCAGGCTAGCGCCCGCACGCAACTGGCCAGTGCTGGTGCGCCTCGCCACGATCGTCATCGCCGGTGTGCTTATCTTCGCGACATGGCCGAATGGACAAAGCCCCGACAGCACGGTCGGCGTTCTCGCCCTGCTCTTCGGCTGGGTTGTCGGAGCAGATATGGACAAGCGCCTCGCGCCGAATGAGCCTGCGCTGCCTTCATGGTGGCTCTGCATAGTCATGGGCCTCGGCGGCATCGTCGCGCTTTTCGCCCTGAAGGCAGGGCTCAGCAAGCTCGCTCACGCACTCGGCGCAGACGGTACTGCTGCCAGCTATGTCATCAACGCCACTCTGGCATTCTACATGACAGGGCTCGCGCCAATGGCGTTCCGCTCGCTGCGGCTTGTCAGATGACTGGCAGGTGCCCGTCGATCGGAAACGACGCTTCAGGATGGAAACCCGCGGAGCGCCGGATGATCAACGAGTCTCAGCAGAACTCGCGTGTCAAGTCTCGGCTTCGGCGACCTGAAACCGGCGCAGAGATTTCATCTTCCATCCGAGCGCCGGTTTTTCAAGCCATCGCCAAGAAATGAAAGCGACCGCGAGCACGATCGGGGTTGCCGTAGCCATCAATCCCCAAGGTCCAATTCCCTTGCCGAAGATTTGGACGACACTCTGCTGAATCGGGAAAGCGAAGAGGTAAGTGCCATAGCTCAAATCTCCAATCTTTCGGAGATCAACTGCCGGGAGCGCCATCGCGATATATATGACCAGATAGGGCAGCGCCAAAAAAAAGATCGGGTAGAAAAGATTGAAATGGGCCGAAACCACCCAAGTGGCCGCGACGCCTAAAGCAGCCGGCCAGCGCAAAGGTATCCACTTCAGCCAGAATGAAAGTGCCGCTCCGATGAAGAAAAAGATCGCATAGCGCAGGAACGGATAAACCTGGACATTGGAAAAGAGCATCGGCCCACGATTGTTCCAGCCCAAACCGTAGTAAGTGGCCGAGATCGCAAACGCCGCCACAAAGAGCAATGCGACACCCAGGGAACCACGCCGCGTTCTCAGCCCAGAGGCAGTCAGCACCATGAGGATGGCATACATCGCCACCTCCAGCGGAAGCGTCCATAGAGACCCATTGACGCTTCCTTGAACCGGAAGCCCTGCGAACGTGCCGGGGAGTCGAAACTGGAGACCAAAAACATACGCATTGCCGAGATAGGCAACCGTGCCTCGTGACGTCGCATAAGATGCCAAGGGAAGTGTCGTGAAAATCGGCCCGACAATCAGCACAGCAAATAAGGTGACGGCAATCAACGCGGGAAGAATTCTAATAAGTCGTGCCCTCACGAAATCAAATGGGGATCGCCGTCCGGCCGAAATCGTTACCAGGAAGCCGGAGATCACGAAGAAGGCCGCAACAGCCATGTCCCCGCCGCTGATCCCGGGAAAGATTCGCGTAACAGGATCGCTACCCGCCCCCGTCATGGGATAGCTGTGAGATGCCATGACGAGCAGCGCCGCCCCCAGACGCAGCGCATCAAAATTGTTCGTCTCGGCCATTTCGCTCTTCTTTGACATTAAGGCACCCGTTTACTAACGACGGCATTTCGGGAATTCAGCGCTTCTCGACCACGAGGCTCTGGATGGCGCGGCCGAAATAGCCGCGTTCATCCGCGAGCTTGCCCGATGCGATGCCGACGCCGCGCTCGTCGATCCATGTTTCGGCGTCGAGCGCGATCCACTCGCCCACCGGCATGCGGACAAAGTTGATCGACAGGTCGCCGTTGAGGAAGGTCCAGCCCTGATCGAGCACGGACGAAACGCCGTTGCAGAAATCGGAGGTCATGGCCGCGCGCATCAGCGGCGTGTTTACCTCGCCCGCGACGATCGGCCTGATCGCGCGGAACCAGCATGCCGCCGGCCCACCGGCACTCAACAGGCCGAAATTGCCGACGGCATTCTTCACCTCAAGCCCTGAGATGAAGCCGCTGCTGCGGCGCACGATTTCGTCGATGGGTGAAGCCTCCGCGGGCGACGGAATGCTCACCGGGGCCTCGGTCACGCCATTGAGCTCGGGATATTCGGCCGCTCTGATCTTCAGCGCACTGGCGCGGACGCATTCCTTGCCGCCCGCGAGAAGGCTCACCGCGCAAAGCTGAATCTTCTTTCCCTCGCGCACGACCTCCGAGCGGATTTCCAGCGGCGCGATGGGAACGGGCCGCAACAGGTCGATGGTCATCCGCGCCACCTGCATGGGCGCCGCGGTCGGAATATTCTCGACCACCCATGCGACGAGCGCGGACGGCGCGCCGCCATGCTGCATGGAAGGGTCCCACGGCCCCGCCGCATAGGCGGTGCTGTGCGCGACATTGCCTTTGACTTCGAAAACGGCATTGACGGTCATCATGCGGTCTCGTTGAAGAGTTCGCGACCGATCAGCATACGGCGGATTTCGCTGGTGCCCGCGCCGATCTCATAGAGCTTGGCGTCGCGCAGCAACCGGCCCGTCGGATAGTCGTTGATATATCCATTGCCGCCCAGCGTCTGCAGCGCTTCAAGTGCCATCCACGTCGCCTTTTCGGCGGCATAAAGGATCGCGCCCGCCGCGTCCTTGCGCGTCGTCTGTCCACGATCGCAGGCCTTCGCCACCGCATAGACATAGGCGCGGCAGGCATTCATGGTCGAATACATGTCGGCGAGCTTGCCCTGCATCAGCTGGAACGTGCCGATGGGTTCGCCGAACTGCTTGCGCTCATGCACATAAGGCACGACCACATCCATGCAAGCCTGCATGATGCCGAGCGGACCGCCCGAAAGCACCGCGCGCTCATAATCGAGACCCGACATCAGCACGCGCACGCCTTCATTGAGCTTACCGAGCACGTTTTCCTCGGGCACTTCGCAATCCTCGAAGACGAGTTCCGCCGTGTTCGAGCCGCGCATGCCGAGCTTGTCGAGCTTCTGCGCCGGGGTGAAACCCTTGAAGCCCTTCTCGATGATGAAAGGCGTGATGCCGCGGGGACCGCCCTGCGGATCGGTCTTGGCGTAGACGATCAGCGTTTCGGCATCCGGCCCGTTGGTGATCCACATCTTGTTGCCGTTGAGGACGTAGCGGTCGCCCTTCTTCTCGGCCTTGAGACGCATGGAGACGACATCCGAGCCCGCGCCCGGCTCAGACATGGCCAGCGCGCCGACATGTTCGCCGGAAATGAGCTTCGGCAGATATTTGTTCTTCTGCGCGACCGTGCCCCAGCGGCGAAGCTGATTGACGCAGAGATTGGAGTGGGCGCCATAGGAAAGACCGATGCTAGCCGAGCCGCGGCTGATCTCTTCCATCGCCACGACATGTTCGAGATAGCCGAGCCCCGCCCCGCCGAATTCCTCTTCCACCGTGATGCCGAGAAGGCCGAGATTGCCGAGCTCGGGCCAGAGGTCGCGGGGGAACTGGTTGGTGCGGTCGATCTCCGCCGCGCGCGGCGTGATCTTGTCGGCCGTGAAGGCGCGCACCGTGTCTCGGATCATGTCGGCGGTTTCGCCGAGATCGAAATCGAGGGACTGGAAATTCGCTGAAGACATGTCGGCGGCTTTCTTGATGTTCTATTTGCCTGAAACGTAGATATCGACCGCATCGGTTTGCGTAAAGACCGTAAAGACACCCGCGCCCGGACTCCCGCCGATGACGAAGAACTTGCGGCCCATCGCGGCCGCGACGGCGGCGTGGCGCGGCGTCGGCAGCGGTGCCGCCTTCGCCCATGTGCCGCCATCGAGCACGAAGTGATCCGCGAAGGTTCTGGGCGGCGAAAGGCTTTGTCCGCCCGTGACATGGATCTTTCCGTCCAGCACGGCTGCGACATGGCCTTCGCGCGGCAGCGGCAGAGAGGGCCCGATGCGCCAGACGCCCGTCTCCGTGTCGAGAATGTCGACGCGAGCCGTGGGCGCGCGGCTTTCGAGCCCGCCGATGACGTAGATTTCACTGCCCAGCGCGACAATCGCAGCGCCGCTGCGTGGCGCGGGCATGTTCGCCTTCGCGACAGCCCAGCGGTCTTCCGCCGGATCGTAGATAAAGACGCGGCCCGCATCCGCGCCTCTGCCGCCCAGCGCATAGAGCTTGCCGCCTGCGGCAACGAGCGAAAGGCCGACGCGCGGCGCGGGCATGGGCGCGACACCGCGCCAACCGCCGCCCGCGCGGTCGAAGACCCAGGTGGCGGCGCTTTCTTCCAGCGTCAGCGCTTCGCGCGTTCCGCCCGCCGCATAGCCGCCCGCGACATAGATTCGCTCGCCGCTCGCCGCCATGCCGAATTGTTCGAGGCCCACGGGCAGCGCCACATCCGCCCGCCAGATATCGCCGATCGTGTCATAGACCTCGGTGAGTGAACGCGGGCCTGACGCGCTGCCGCCGCCGACCACATAGAGATCCTCGCCCAGAAGCGCAGCGCCCGCATGCGCACGCGCCGTCGTCATCGGCGCGCCTTCGCGCCAGCCATCGGCCCGGGCGGGCCCG
>JAJXZC010000481.1 GCA_021780275.1 Pseudomonadota bacterium | reverse complement strand
TTGGCTGGAAACAAATGAAAGCCGTCTCACTTGCCATTACCCTTTTGGTCTTCACCGCATTAGCGGGCTGCGGTTCGTTGTTTGGCGGACCGAGCGAATATGCCGACGATCCGCTCTATGCAACGGGCTATTCTGACGGATGCGGCACCGGCAATGGCTTCAATCCGAGCGACCCTTCGACATTGATCCGCGATCCCAATAGCTGGAGTACCAGCAAGGCTTATCGCGCAGGATGGAAGAAGGGTTTCAATGCCTGCCGCGTTTCGCAGAGCGGCCAAACGACATATCTTCCTGACGACGCCTATGGGCGACGCAACGGCCCGAGCGGCTATTAGAAAAGAAATTCAATGCGCAATATCATCTATGGTCTGATCGGCCTTTTCGTTCTTTTGTTCGTTGTTCTGCCGGTGGTGCGTTATCGCACGGTCGACCCCTGCCGGATGCTCGCCAAGGAAATTGCCGACGAAAACTACAGCTCCATTGCAAAGGCAATGGGCGCGGAACCGGGCCAGACGCCTGAGGCGGCGGAGTCGATGGCGCGAATGGTGACGAGCCAATATTCGGAAGGCGAATGCATCATGAAGCTCAAGGACCGCTGGCTCGGCATCGCCTCAAGCGATCGCTAGGACGCGGCGGCGGTCAGATTGATATCTGTCGCTTCGACTTCGGAACCATCGGGCAATTCGCGCCAGATGGTTCCTTCAATGTTGTCGACAAGAGCTGCACCACAAACGGCTGAAGGCAGATGCACGCCGGGCGCCACCTTACCATCAAGAATTAACTGCGCGGCAAGAAGAACGGCCTCTGCCGTATAGATCTGCGAGGCCGGCGTCTCCAGACGCGCGCGGGCGGTCTGCCCTTCCGCATTGCGCGCTTCGCCCCAGATGACGCATCTGGATTTTCTCAGTTTGCGGCGTGACGGACCTTCGCCGCGCGCTGCGATCTTGCGCGCCAATACGGCTAATCTTTTGCCGCGGCGGAAGAGCCAGCGACGCCATCCGGGTCTGATCACTGTACGGATCAATGGAGACGGCAGAAGTTCGAATGAGTTGACGGTCGAGAACGGTCCGGTGCGTTTGACGAGCACACTCTCGTAACGCCAGGGGGCGAGATAGACTTCCACATCGCCTTTTCCGAAGTCGATATCGAGACGTCGTTCGCCCGGTTCGGCTGCGACGAGTTCGCCATTTTCGAGAAGTTCGCCGGGTCCGCGACAGGCTTCGACAAGCGCCGTGGCTTCGGCTTGAGAGAGCGGTGACGGGGCGACGGCGAGGGTCAAATCGGTGCCGGAGGGGAGCATTGTGGCGAGGCGGGAGGCGACGATTTCGGGGCCGGTGAGATTAAAATCGAGGCCGGGGATAAGAGAAATTCCGGCCTCAACAGCCTCGGAATTACGCTCGAAAACCTGCTCGAAGTCGTGTCTTTCCTGTAAGAGATCGAGGTAATTCGTGTTGGTGCTCAGACAGGCCCCGGTCAGTGCCTCGGCGGCGTCTGAAAAACGGGGATAGCAGTTTACGAGAACCGCAACGTCATCGAGCTGAGCGGCGAGGCGCGACTTATCCCCGAGGCCAAAGATTCGTGGCTCGACCAGACCCGGGGATTTCTTGGAGAGCGCATTCGCCACTGACGCGACGCGAGCGATATTCTGACCGGCGGCGATATGGGCGATGCCGCGTTCGGCGGCGCGGCGGGAGATCACCCCACCGGCATAGTCGTCGACGCCATAGAACATCACGCGGGTCTTCATGGTCACTTCCGTCCGGGCACCGAGAAAGGTCTTTCCGTTCCCGGTTTCTTTGGTTCATTGTTCTAGCCCTGAGGAGGCTTCGCAATGTTCAACTTTCGATTCGGGTTCAAATCGATCCTGACCCGCACGGTCCGTGGTGCTTTGGTCACGGTATTCGTACTGGTCGGTATCGTTTCGTTAACCGATGTCGCCTCGAGCCGACCCCGTATTACTACGGGCAAAGACCTTTACGAAGCGTGCAAGGTGCTGGCCGACTTTGCGCTGAACCCGGAAGGCCCGACACCGCGCCAGGGCCTCTATTGCCGGAAGTTCATCGGCGGATATTTCACGTCGATGAAGTTTGCAAAGGGCGAAGGCGATGTGACGACGACACAGGGGCCGCCGATCTATGAGAGCGACTGCGTTGGATTTGAAGGCCCGAGAAGCTACGACCAGTTGGCGGCGCAGATCGTGCGGAGCGGCGACTGGCACCCCGAGCTGATGGGATTGCCGGCGATCCAGCTCATCGAGAAAGCCTTTGAAATGAAATCGCCCTGCCCCTGAGGCTCAGAGCCAATGGGTGAAGCGACCGTGGAAGTCCGCATGGCCGATGACACGCGTCTCTCCGGTGGGCCAAAGTGTCAGGACGACATCGGCATAGGGTTTGGGGTGCACGGTGGTGTCGTCGGGTTCGACGCGGAGCCAGGCGACGGGCGCATCGGCTGTGGCAGCGGCGCCTGCCTTTTTCATTGCGGCGGAAATCCGATCCTGAATATTTGCGGGTAGATATTGCCAGACGATCGAATGCATCAAGACGCGAGTGACGCCGGGTTCGGGCGGCGCAGCGAAATTGGCTTCGACCCAATCGGCGGCGTCGGCCTTGGCGATACGCGGACCTGAACGCGCCATGCTGAGGAGCGCTGCCTGCAGACGTGCGATGCGGGCAGACTGGTCGGGCCAGCAATAGGAGAGAAGGCGTTTTCGCGTTTCATCCGATGACGGATCGAGTGGGTTTTGATCGCAGCCTTGCCGATGTCGGATGGTGAGCGGCGCATCGAGCGGCGGCGTAGGGCCCTGCCACTCCTGAATGATTTCTACGCCCTCCTCCGTGCGGCCCCAGGATGCCTCGCCGAACGTGTAATGATAGCGATCGAAGCCCAGATTGAGACCGGCGCTGGAGCCGATCTCATAGAGATCGAGCGGCAATCCGGTTTTCGCGGCGATATGCAATGCGCCACCGAGCAGCGAACCCGAACGCGCAACCTCGTTCGTCTGGGGCGGACTGTCGAGATAGTCGTGAAGGAAGCGATCATGTGCGGTGATGGCATCGTGAATGGCCGACCAAAGCGTCTCGTCATCCACCTCATGCGGCGGATAGGCGGCGGTGAGCTCTGCGCATTTGCCGCTGCGCGCCAAGGCATTAAGACCGCCCGCTGCACGCAGAGCAAGCGCGTCGCCTCTGAGGTTGCCGGGCCAGTTCAGGATACGATTGCCGAAGGCGGAAGCATCATCCAGATGCTGACCAAGCAAGGTGCAAACGCGCCCGGTGAAAGGAGAACCGAGTGCTTTGCTACCCTTGCCCTGACCGAAGAATGTCTCGCGGACATTATCTGCAAGCATTTCAGGCCGCCGCCTCGTCCGGCCAGTTGCCGATGTAGACGGACTGCGGACGGATGAGACGCCCCACCCGCTCCTGCTCCATGACATGAGCCGACCAGCCGACGATGCGCGACAATGCGAAGACGGCAGTGACGGCGCTGCGGGGAATGTCGAGCGCTTCGAGAAGCACGGCTGTGTAATATTCCATGTTCGTATCGAGCCGCTGGTTGGGCTTCATTTCCTTGAGCGTCGCAAGCGCGACCTCTTCGACATCGCGGGCGAAGCGGAGACGCTCGTTGCCATTCGTCAAAAGCATGACCGCCTTGTTGAAGACATCGGCCCGGGGGTCGCGCACCTTGTAGACGCGGTGGCCGAAGCCCATGAGGCGTTCGCCCTTTTCGATCTCGCGCACGAGCCAGGGCTTGATGTTATCGCGCGTACCGATGTCATCAAGCATGTCGAGGACGGGACCGGGCGCGCCGCCGTGCAGCGGACCCTTGAGCGCGCAAAGCGCCCCGACGACCGAGGAGATGAGACCTGCACGCGTTGCGGCGATGACGCGGGCCGTGAAGGTCGAGGCATTCATGCCGTGGTCCGTCACCGTGACGAGATAGGCGTTGAGCGCTTCGACTTCGGCGGCGCTGCCGGGCTCGCCGCGCAGCATGCGCAGGAAGTCGGCGGCGTGACCGGCGTCCGCCATCGGGGCGACGGCGGCCTCGCCCGCCTCTCGGCGGCAAAGGGCGGCGACGAAGACGGGAACGGCGCCGACGGCGCGGATGTGATCCGGCAGGCCCGAAGCATCGTCGTCTGCCAGCAGGGAGAGGCCGGCGCGCAGACCTTCCGTCACCGTCAGGCCTTTGGTGGCGGCAAGCAGGACGGGCACCAGCGAGAAGGCGGCGACACGGGCCTTGCCGAGATCGGCGCGAACGCTCTCGGGCGTCGGCACGGGTTCATACCCTCCGATGGCCCAGAGGAGCGCGGCGGCACCCTCGAAGTCATGGGTGGCGACGAGGGTCTCGACGTCATAACCCCCGATGATCAAACGACCCGCTTCTCCATCGACATGGCTGAGTGCCGTTTCGGCGGCTACGACCTTGTCGAGACCATTGGCTGTGGCGGCCTGGGCATTGTTGAAATTCGACATGGGGACACCTCATTGCTGACTACCGAGGGCGACAGGCCCCGGCTTTGCCAGAAATCTGGAGGTGAGCTATAATATCGTCAATCTTGATTAAGCTAATCAATATATAAATAGGTCCGCCGATGCCCGGAAAACCTGCGAAACCCGAGAACCTTTACCTCTCCGCCAAGGAGGCAGCGGCGGAACTCGGGGTGAGCCTCGCGACGCTTTATGCCTATGTGAGCCGGGACATGATCCGCTCGGAGCCGGTGGCGGACAGCCGGGCCAAGCGCTATCGGGCGGAGGATGTGCGGGCGCTGAAAGCGCGGCGGCACGCGGCGGATGCGCCCGCGCAAATGGGCGAAGCGCGAGGCTATATGAATTTCGGGGGGCAGCCGGTTCTGGAGTCCGGCATCACGCTGATCGCCGACGGGCGGCTCTATTATCGCGGCGTCGACGCCACGACGCTGGCGCGGAACTCGACGCTGGAACAGGTGGCGGCACTTCTGTGGGGTTGCACGGATGTGCAGCCCTTCTCGCAGGATGCCGTGCCGGTGCTGACGCCGTTGATGCAGCGGATGAAGGACGATCTGGCGCATCTCTCACCCGTGACGCGGTGCCTGTCGCTATTGCCCATTGCCGAGATGGACGACCCGACCGTCTTCAACCGGACGGAACGCGGATTGGCGGCGACAGGCGCGCGGCTGATGCGCTTCGTTGCTGCGGTGATCGCCAATGCGGAACCAAGCGCAGATCCCATTCCACAGGTGATCGCCAAGGCGCTGACCATGGGCGACAAGCGGGCGGCGGAGCTCATCGGCGCGGCGCTGGTGCTTTGCGCTGACCATGAACTCAATCCCTCGGCCTTTACGGCACGTTGCGTGGCGGGCACAGGGGCGACGCTCTATGCCTCTGTGCAGGCGGGCATTTGCG
>JAJXZC010000147.1 GCA_021780275.1 Pseudomonadota bacterium | reverse complement strand
CTCGGGGCGCGGGCTCTGGCAAACTTTGGCGTTCTTTCGACTCGCCTTTCGGCTGTGGATGAGGCGGCGACGATGACCGTCTTGTGCGCCGACAAGACGGGCACCCTGACTCAGAATGCTCTGACGATGACCACCGTTCGCCCCATGCCCGGATTTGACGAGGCACATGTTCTGGCACTGGCCGCAATGGCCAGTTCGGATGGCGGTCAGGATCCGGTGGACAGTGCCATTCGGTCAGCCGCCTCGGCCAAGGCGGTTTCAGAAGTGTCGAAGCTGATGGAGTTCGTGCCGTTCGACCCGACGACGAAGATGTCGGAGGCAAGGGTCCAGGATCGCGCTGGCGAGACGCAACGTGTTGTAAAAGGCGCTTTCGCGGCAGTCATCGGTCTAACCGAGCCTTCATCAACCGCGACAGCCATGTGCGATGAACTCGAGAAGATGGGGTTAAGGGTGTTGGCGGTCGCTTTCGGACCACCGAAATCGATGAAGCTTGCAGGACTGATCGCGCTGAGCGACCCGCCGCGCGCTGACTCGGCTGCACTCATCGCTGAACTGCATGATCTGGGCGTTCGCACCGTGATGGTGACAGGCGATGCCCCGGCGACGGCGGCGAGCGTGGCTCATGCGGTGGGGCTTGATGGTGCGGTCTGCCCGCCAGGACCGATTCCAGACACCGTCAGCCCTGAACAATTCGCGGTCTTCGCCGGCGTCCTGCCGGAGGACAAGTACAAGCTCGTCAGGGCATTCCAGCAGGACGGCCACGCCGTCGGCATGTGCGGCGATGGTGCCAACGATGCCCCGGCGTTGCGTCAGGCCCAGATGGGAATCGCGGTGTCGACCGCCACTGACGTTGCCAAATCGGCGGCCGGTATGGTTCTTACCGAACCCGGGCTCGCGGGTATCGTCGCCGCAGTCAAGGAAGGCAGGGTGACCTTCCAACGCATTCTGACCTACACACTGAACTCCGTCATTAAGAAGATTGTGACGATTCTCTTCCTGATCGTCGGTCTCTTTTTGACGGGGCAGGGGATATTGACGCCGTTGCTGATGGTCATCGTAATGATCGCGGGCGATTTTCTTGCCATGTCGTTGACGACAGACAATGTGCGGCCATCCCCGATGCCAAATGTATGGCGTATCAGTAGCCTGACAGCGGCGGGCGTCGTCATGGGCGTCTGCCAATTGGCCTTCTGCACTGGCGTCCTGGCAATCGGACATTTTGGATTGAGGCTGGAGGCCGGAGTCTTGAGAACTCTGGCCTTCATAACTCTGGTTTTCAGCAGCCAGGCGACGATCTACGCCATTCGTGGGCGGCGGCATCTGTGGGGCCCTCGTCCTAGCCTCTGGGTGGTTGTGTCATCTGTGGCCGATGTCGTGCTCGCATCGACATTTGCCGTTGTCGGAATCTCCATGGCCCCGTTGCCGATCTGGATGGTCGCCATCGCCCTTGCTGCTGCGGCGGTGCTGGCTGCCATCTTGGCGGAGGTGAAGGTTCTCGTATTTTCTCGCTTGAGGATCGCCTAGGTCGTAGCCTTTATCAGGGGCCGCCTGATCGGCAGGAGCAGGCCACACGCCATTCATCGCTGCGTATTTTTCTGAAGGTCGATTGCGGGAGTGTCGTTGGCGCAGCTTGACGGCTTTCCCTCCCCACGCCGACGCTGTCATTGTCGTTGGAGATATAGGCAATCGACGGATTGATCCCGATTGTTATCGAACTCCCGCCAACTTTCGGTGGTCCAAATCTCGATTCGAAATCAAAAGCGAAAGATTTTGACAATCCGCCAGTCAGTATTTGACCGTCAGAGGAAAGACTTTTAATTCAGTGCGTTTCGATGGATCGCTCTCATCGTGCGATAGCGAGGGTATCGTTACTGGTTTTCATGATGCGCGGGCGGCGCTAGACTTGGGCTTGCCCCTGTTGGGAGGATACGATGAGACGCTTCGTGTTAGCCGGGTTCCTTGTCGTCGGGCTTCTGCCCGCTGCAGCCCATGCCGACGCTGTCGGCGACAACACGCTCTGCTATGAGCAGTTTCGCAGCGGCAACGACAAATCCGCGATCGGCTACTGCACCAAGGCGATCGAGTCCGGGCAGCTCGCGAAGGAGGATCTCGTCGCCGCGCTCATCAATCGCGGCGTCGCCTATCGGAACCTCGGGGATTCGAAGCGTTCCATCGTCGACTATACGGAGGCGCTCAAATATGCGCCGGGCGATGGCATGATCTACGCCAATCGCTCGAATGCCTTGCGCGATCTCGGCGAGTACCAGCGCGCGCTCCAGGATGCCGACAAGGCGGTCAATCTCGACAAGTATCGTGCGGCATCTTTTTTCGTGCGCGGTGCTGCCTATGAAGCGCTGAACCAGTACGAGCCCGCGCGCCGCGACTATATGCAGGCGCTCACCATCGAGCCGGGCAACCGCGACTATCAGGATCATGTCTTCGCACTCGACGCCAAGCGCGCGCGGAAGGCGCAGCTGGGCGGGGGAGTGAAATGAGCGATCCGTTTCAGCCGGTCGCGAGCCATCGCAAGCTCGATGTCGCCGCGGCGGTCAAGGAAGCCTATGCGGGCGCCTGGGCGCATTTCGGACAGATGCTCAGGCTCATCTGGTTGCCGGGCAGTCTCTACATCACGCTGACGATCGTTGGCGCCCTGCTCGATGCAGAGGCCAATCCGGGATTGCGCTTTCTTCTCGAGATCGCGTCGCTCTTCCTCTGGCCGATCATCGCGGTTGCGTGGCACCGCTTCATTCTCGTCGGCGACGTGGCGCCCGGCAGTTTTCATCTTCACTTCGGCAAGCGCGAGGCGCGCTTTTTGATGGTGTCGATCTTTCTCGGCCTGTTCATGCTACCGGGCTACATCATGGCCGCCATGACGGTCGCACTGAATGATGGGGCCGCCAGCTCCTCCCTCGCGCTCGTCGCATTGCTGGGGCTCGTTGCACTGGCTTTCGCCCTTTACTATTTCACGCGCCTCTTGCTGCTGCTCCCGGGCATTGCGGTCGATGAGCCGATCGATCCGCGGCTGATCCTTGAGCGCACAAGCGGCAATTTCTGGCGCCTCGTGTTGCTGATGATGCTTGCGACTCTGCCCATCGCGGTTGCCTTCGTGGTGGTCGGCACGGTGCTGCTGTCGCTTGGGCTCCCGACATTCGCCGTCTATGTGCTTGGGGCGGTCTTCTACATCTTCTTCGCCATTGTCGGCGTTGCGGCGCTCTCTATCGCCTATCGCGAACTGGTCGGGCCGCCCGGTACGCTGGCCCACGACCTTGACAAGTCGGATGCAGGCTAACAGGCGGCCCCATCCCGTCTGATTGCGCCCAGCCTCCGCGTCGGATAAGGTCGCGCCACAAGGATCGGGTAAGGTGCCGGGAGGCACCCAAGGGCTTGATTTTGAAGCCCTTTCCGGCGCGGCGTCCGGCCGCCTCGAAATTCCACGCGCAGATATTATCTATTGGGCGGCCTCAATCGGGCTCGGCCTCAACGCAGGGATGATCCGGCATGTCAGTACAGTCCAAGATCAAGCGCATCACGGTTCCCGATATCCGCGCCCGCAAGGGCAACGAGCCGGTGGTTTGCCTGACCGGCTATCACGCGCATACGGCGCGCTATATCGACCCCTATGTCGATGTGATTCTGGTCGGCGACTCGCTGGGCATGGTCATGTACGGCATGGAGACGACGCTTGGCGTCACGCTCGACATGATGATCGCGCATGGTTCCGCCGTGGTTCGCGGCACGGAGCGCGCGCTTGTCGTCGTGGACATGCCCTTCGGCTCCTATGAGGAGAGCCCCGAAGTCGCCTTCCGCAATGCCGTCCGCATCATCAAGGAAACGGGCTGCACGGCCGTGAAGCTCGAAGGCGGCAAGCGCCTCGCGCCGACCATCCGCTATCTCAATGAGCGCGGCATTCCGGTCATGGCTCATATCGGCCTGACGCCGCAGTCGATCCAGGTCATGGGCGGCTTCAAGACGCAAGGCCGCGTCGAGGAGGAATGGGCGGCGATCGAGGAAGACGCGAGGGCAGTTGCTGAAGCGGGCGCCTTTGCCGTTGTGCTCGAAGGCATGGCCGAGCCGCTGGCTGCCAAGATCACCGGCCAGATCGACGTGCCGACCATCGGCATCGGCGCTTCGGCGGCCTGCGACGGCCAGATTCTGGTGCTGGAAGACATGCTGGGCCTTTCCCCCCGCGCGCCGAAATTCGTCAAGGAATTCGCCACGCTGGGCGCCCAGATCGCCGGCGCGGCCGAAGCCTATGCCCGCGAAGTGCGCGCGCGGACCTTTCCGGCCGCCGAGCACACCTACGGCATGAAAAAAGTAAAATAATTACAGGCGTTTGTGGGGCTTTCCGGCCGGATGAGGTTTGCCAATCCGGGGCCCTCGGGCTATTTTACGCCGCCCATGTGAGTGGGTGAGGGGGAGGGCGTCTCGCGCCGCGTCGGCGCCTTCCCTGATTATTGCTTCCTGGTCACCCTTCGGAGTGCGCTCTTGACCGATCTCTTCCGTGAAATCGAAGAAGACCTTCGCCGCGACCGGTTGAAGCAGCTTTGGGAAAAATTCGGCATCTATCTCGTCGGCCTCGCGGTCGCGATCATCGTCATCGCAACCGCGATCGTCGGATGGCGCGCCTGGGAACGCTCGCGCAACGAGGCGGCTTCCGCCCGCTATATCGCGATCGTCGAACAGGCGGCGAAGGACGGCCCGGCAAAGGCCGCCGCCGCTTACGGCGAATTCGCCGCGACGGCGCCTGCGGGCTACGCCGCGCTGGCGCAACTCCGCCAAGCCGCCGCGCTTGTCGATGCGGGCGACGCGAAGGGCGCGGTCGTCGTTTACGACGCGTTGGCCGCGAAGTCCGGTGTTCCGCAGACGCTGCGCGACATGGCGCGCGTCAAGGCGGCTTTGCTCGTCGTCGACACTGCCAGCTATGACGACATCAAGGCGCGCATCGGCGAACTCAATGACAGCGAGAATGGCTGGAAGAACAGCGCTCGCGAGGTTCTCGGTCTCTCGGCGTACAAGGCCGGCAAATATGCCGAGGCGCAGGGCTATTTCGACGCGATCGTCGGCGATGCCGCAACATCGGCAGGCATTCGCGATCGCGCTCATGTGATGCAGGCGCTGATCGCGCCGCATCTGCCGAGGCCCGCGGCGAAATCCGAAGCGAAACCGGCAGCGGCCGGAGCCGCTTCGACCACCAACAATGCAGCGCCCGCCGACGCGGCCGCGAAGCCGGAGTGACATTCATGGTTGCGGATTTCAGGTCTGCCGGCATCGGGGCCAAGGTCAGGTCGGCAGGGCTCGTCGTGATGGCTGTCGCCATGCTCGGCCTTGGCGGCTGCAGCACCATTGACGACATGTTCAGCTCCGCGCCCAAGCCGAAGCT
>JAJXZC010000695.1 GCA_021780275.1 Pseudomonadota bacterium | reverse complement strand
TAAGCCGCGTGGCAACCGCCGACAAATACAAAAACTTCGTGCACCTCGCCCGCCATGCCGAAGAAGGCGTGGACTATGACATCCTTATCCGCAAGGCGCGCGGCAGCGCCGTCGCCGTCGTCGCGCCGCACGGCGGAAAGATGGAATTGCGCACCGAAGAAATGGCCCGCGCCATCGCCGGAAAAAAGCATGCGCTTTACGTTTTCAGGGGGATGTGCAAAAACGCTTTCAACGAGCTGCATGTGACAAGCACGCATTTCGACGAGCCTCGCTGCCTCGATCTGGTGGCGCGTTCGGACGTGACCGTCACGATACACGGCAGCCGCGTCGCGGAGCCGGTGGTCTTCCTGAGCGCGATGGACAAGGCGCTGCAAAAAAAGCTGATGCAGGCTTTCACAAAAGCTGGCGTGCGCGCCGTCGCCGATGAAACGCATCCCTACCAGTCGGGAAAAGATCCGCGCAACATCTGCAACCGCAACCGCCGCGGACAGGGCGTGCAACTGGAATTCAGCCGCGGCATCCGCGACAATCCGCGTCTGGCCGCAAAATGCGTGAAAGCCGTGCGCGCCTGTCTGAAAAATTGATTCTTCAGCCGATGCCGGGGTTCAGCGGCTTGGATTTTTTGTGGAGCGCCTTTTCGTAGTGGCGCAGTTCCCTGGAGAAGTCGACCATGCTTTGCGTCTGGTTCGCTTCCGTCGCGTGCCGGAATTTTTCAAAAAGCGCCTGCCGCGTCTTGGCCATCTGGGAATTTTTTTCCAGGTTTTCCGAGTTTCCCGACATGCCCTTGATCGTCTTGCCCCATTTGCGCGCCTCTCTGGCGAGGGCGGCCGAGGTCGCGCTGACCGTTTCGTTTTGCACCGCTTTGAAGAGCGCGTTGCGCACGCTTGCCGCTTCCTGCATTCTGGCGATGGCGTCCTGATCGAGATCGGCTTCGATGGTGAATTCGTGTTTCATGGCCTGTTCCTTGTCGGCGTTTAAAAAATGATATCACCTACAGTATAGAGTTTTATTAATTATGTCAATTAAAATCGGAATGTATAATATCATTTAAAATCAAATAGTTATAAAAATCCGTCCGGTCTGCGTTTTTGCAAGACGGGGCGGATTTTATAAAACCGTGACTTTTGCGGTTACATCAGGCGTTTGAGGATCTCCATCGGCAAGGGCAGGAGGATGGTCTTGGTCTTGTCGTCGGAGATGTCCTGCACGGCGGCAAGATAGCGCAGTTGCATCGCGCCGGGATCGGTCGCGAGTTTCCGCGCCGCTTCGACGAGCTTGTCGGCGGCCTGCTGTTCGCCCTCGGCGCTGATGATCTTGGCGCGGCGTTCGCGTTCCGCTTCGGCCTGGCGGCCGATGGCGTGGATCATCGAAGGGTCGATGTCGATGTTCTTGATCTCGACGCTGTCGACCTTCACGCCCCAGTGCTCGGTTTTCTCATCCAGCAGGTTGCGGATGTCGGTGGAGAGCTTGTCGCGCTCGCTCAGCATTTCGTCGAGCTCGTGCTTGCCGAGCACGGCGCGGAGCGTGGTTTGCGACAGTTCCGAGGTCGCGCGGTTGAAGTCAGTCACCTGATTGATGGCCTTGTCGGCGTCGACGACGCGGTAATACATCACGGCGTTGACCTTGACAGAGATGTTGTCGCGCGAGATGACGTCCTGCGAGGGCACGTTCATCGTCTGCACGCGCATGTCGACCCGCACCATGCGCTGGATCATCGGCAGAAGGAAGATCAGCCCCGGGCCTTTGGGCGGCGAGGAACGGCCAAGGGTATAGATCACGCCGCGCTGGTATTCCGGCAGGATGCGCAACACGTAAGGCATAAAGATGAGAAGGATGACGATCGGGAAGGCGAATTCGGCCATGGCGTTACTCCTTGGTTGCGGCGTTGAGAGGTTCGACGATCAGGCACAGCCCGTCGATATCGCGTATCTTCACTTTTTCGCCCTTTTGCGGCGCGTAACCCGCGGCGGCAGAGGCTTTCCAGACGGATCCCGCCGCCTGAACCTCGCCTTTGGCGCCGTTCCAGCCGACGATCTCGCCCGTCGCGCCGCGCAGGGCCTCGGCGCCGGTCGAAACGGCGCGTTTTCTGGTGCGCAAGGCCATCTTGAGGCCGAGGGAAAGAACGACGAGGCTGACCAGCGTCGTGCTGCCGATCAGCCAGACGGACACGGGGTGCGCGTCCGCGCCGGGCGTGATGAAGATTTTTCCGCCGACGGCGAAGAGCGAGGCGCCGAAGAGAGCCAGCGCGCCGCGCGATTTGAAAAAGGCTTCCGCCGTCATGCCGCCGATGCCGAGAACCATCAGCAGGATGCCGGCGTAATTGACCGGCATGCCGCTGATCGCGAAGATCCAAAAGAGGAGGCAGATCGTGCCGGTGATGCCGGGCAAAAGCCCGCCGGGCACCGCGGCTTCATAGATGACGCCGTAAAAGCCGACGGTCATGAGCAGAAAAACGACATCCGTATTGGAGAGAAGAGCCGTCATGCGCGCGCCTCCGTTCGAGGTTTCATGGCTGGGGTTTTTTCGGGCTGGTGTTGCGCGCAGGCTTGAGATTTTGCGGTTCCGCGCCGATATGCTGGATGGCTTCCGAGGCCCATTGCGCGCCCTGATGGCCCGCGTCGGCGGGACTCTTGCCGCGCGCGAGGCCGTGCATGAATCCGGCGGCGAAGGCGTCTCCCGCGCCGTTGGTGTCGACGATGTTGTCCACTTTTTTCGCGGGAACATGGGTGACTTCGCCCCGGCTGACGACATAAGCGCCTTTCGCGCCCGCGGTGATGGAGGCGGTGCAGCCGAGCGCGTGCAATGCTTCAAACGTTTCCTCAAGGGTCTCCGTGCCGAGCAGGGCCATGAACTCGCGCCGGTCGCCGAGCAGGATGTCGCCGTGCGATCTGGCGAGAGCGAGGAACATGTCGCGGTTTCGCGCGACGATGTTGGCGTCGTTGAGCGCGATGGCGACGCGGCTGCCCGCGCGCTTCGCTTCTTCGGCGGCGCGGTGGACGGCGTCGCGGCCGGAATCCGAAAGCCAGAGATAGGCGTCGAGATAGGTGATTTCGGCTTGGCTGATGGGCGCGGCGTCGATATCCTCGGGCGCGAGATGATAGCCCGCGCCGTGGATGAAGGCGAAGGTGCGCTCCTTGTCCGGCGTGGTGACGATGAGGACGCAGGTGGTGGCGGCCCCGGGCCGGTCGGAGACCGAAGGCGTGAAATCGATGCCTTTTTCCGCGACGCGCCCGGCGACGAATGCGCCGTGATTGTCGTTCGCCACCTTGCCGATGACGGCGGCCGCGCCGTCGCGGTGGGCGACGCCGGCGGCGACGTTGTAGCCGGGGCTGCCCGCCGTTTTGACGAGAATGTCGCCCGCCACCAGTTCCGCCAGTTTTTCCGCCGTGACCACGTTGGAGAGGCCTTTTTGCAGGCCGGATTTTTCAAGCAGGGCGTCATCGGCCTTGATCTGGATTTCAAGGCACAGGGCGGTGACGGCGACAATATCGTATTTTTTTGCCATAATTACAATCTCTGCAAAATATTTTTAGAACATTGCCACTCTAGCATGGCGCGGTGTTCTGTAAAGAAAAAAATCAGGCGGCCTTGGCGGCTTTCAAGCTTTCCAGCTCCGCGATCACCGCCGCGCCCATGTCGGAGGTGGAGAGCTGCTTGCAACCCCCTTTGTCCTTTGTGGGCATGATGTCGGCGGTGCGGAGATTCTTGGCGAGAACGCTTTCGACCGCCGCTTCGAGCAGGTCGGCTTCTTTGGAAAGATTGAAGGAATAACGGAACATCATCGCCGCGCTCAAGATGGTGGCGAGGGGGTTGGCGATGTTCTTGCCCGCGATGTCGGGCGCGGAGCCGTGGATCGGCTCGTACACGGCGGCGCGTTTTCCGTTTTTCTCCGCGCCGAGCGAGGCCGACGGCAGCATGCCGAGCGATCCGGTGAGCATCGAGGCTTCATCCGAGAGGATATCGCCGAAAAGATTGTCGGTGACGATGACGTCGAACTGCGCGGGGTTGCGCAAAAGCTGCATCGCGCAGTTGTCGGCGTACATGTGGCTGAGCGCGACGTCTTTATATTCGGCGGCGTGGAGCGCGGTCACTTCCTCGCGCCACAGCTTGCCCGATTCCATCACGTTGGCTTTTTCGCAGGAGCAGACCTTGTTGCCGCGCAGCTTCGCCAGCTCGAACGCGACGCGCGCGACGCGGACGATCTCATGCGTGGTGTAGACTTGCGTGTTGACGCCGCGGCGCTCGCCGTTGGGGAGCTTTTCGATGCCGCGCGGCTCGCCGAAGTAAACGCCGCCGGTCAGCTCGCGGACGATGAGGATGTCGAGCCCTTTGACCACCTCGGGTTTCAGCGTCGAGGCGTCGATCAGCGCGTCGAACACTTTCGCGGGACGGAGGTTGGCGAAGAGGTCGAGCTCCTTGCGCAGTTTGAGCAATCCCGCCTCGGGGCGGAGCGCGTAATCGACCTTGTCCCACTTCGGCCCGCCGACCGCGCCGAGCAGAACGGCATCGGCCTTGCGGCATTTTTCGAGCGTGTCGTCGGAAAGCGGCGTGCCGTGCTTGTCGTACGATCCGCCGCCGATGTCGCCTTCGGTCGTTTGGATGTTGGCGTCGAAATTGTCGTTGAACCAGCCGATGACCCGCGCGGCTTGCGCCATCACTTCGGGGCCGAGCCCGTCGCCGGGCAGGAGGACGATGTTTTTCATGCGCGATACAGCCACGGCTGGCTGCCTTTCTGTTGTTGTTCGAATGCGGAAATGTCGGTCTGGTGCGCGAGCGTGAGGCCGATGTCGTCCAGCCCCTCGATCAGGCAGTGCTTGCGGAACGGGTCGATGTCGAAAGAAAAATTTTCGACTTTTTGCGCCGGAAGATCGACGGTGATCTCTTTTTGCGCTTCCGCTTCTTTCATCAGCGCCGCGACGTCGTTCGCGGGCAGGGCGAGCGGCAGAATGCCGTTCTTGAAACAGTTGTTGTAGAAGATGTCGGCGAACGACGGCGCGATCACGCAGCGAATGCCGAAATCCAGCAGCGCCCACGGCGCGTGCTCGCGCGACGAGCCGCAGCCGAAGTTCTCGCCCGCGACGAGGATGCTCGCCTTGCGGTAGGGCTCCTTGTTGAGCACGAAATCGGGAATCTCCTTGCGATCCGATGTAAAACGGATCTCGTCGAACAAATATTTGCCCAGCCCTGTGCGCTCGATGGTTTTGAGATATTGCTTGGGGATGATCTTGTCCGTATCGACATTCGGTACGGGTAGCGGTGCGGCGATGCCTTTGAGAATGGTGAATTTTTGCATTATGCGAGCTCCCTAACATCAGTGAGGTGTCGCGTCACCGCGGCGGCGGCGGCCATCGCGGGGCTCATCAGGTGCGTGCGTCCGCCGCGCCCCT
>JAJXZC010000410.1 GCA_021780275.1 Pseudomonadota bacterium | reverse complement strand
AAGATTTCCGGCTGGGAGACGTCGATCTCTTCCAGCGGAATGGTCGCCGGATCCTTGCCGACCATCGTGCCGCGCAACACGGCCAGTTCTTCTTCCGTCTTGCGGGGTTGCCGGACGATGTCCGAGTAATCGTAATCAGCCTTGATCGCAGCTTCGCTCATATGGGTCCTCCAACCTTATCCCTTCCCGATCGCCGGATGACGCCGAGGCATTCTATGTTTGCAAGGACTTTAACCCCACATCGTGCGTGGTGTCACCAAAAACATGACACTGGCGTCATTTTTGTGAACGCGAAATTTTATAGGCCTTTATATCTATATTCCGCCAGATTTTGAGCTTTTCTGGGCCTCGAGGCCGCTTGCAAGGGTGAGGGGGCCTCCCCACATTAACTTTGGAACGGTGCCAATCTTGGGCCGTTTCCAAGGTTGCCCCTCTCGGGAGCTTTGCCTGGGGACGTAAATGAATGTCGAAGATGCTTCAGTTTAACAGCCCGTTCCTCCTCGGTTTCGACGAGATGGAACGCCTGCTTGAACGGGTCACGAAGGGCTCGGACGGTTACCCGCCCTACAACGTCGAAGAGACAGTTGTTTCGGACGGGTCGAAAGAGCAGCGCGTCTTGCGCATCACGCTGGCCGTCGCCGGCTTTGCCGCCGAAGAACTCAGCGTGACAGTGCAGGAAAACCAGCTCGTCATTCAGGGCCGCCAGCGCGACGAGGAAGAGCGCATCTATCTTCATCGCGGCATTGCGGCCCGCCAGTTCCAGCGCGCCTTCGTGCTGGCCGACGGCATGGAGGTGCTGGGCGCGCGCCTCGACAATGGTCTCCTCGCCATTGATCTGATCCGCCCCGAACCCTCGCGCCTCGTCCGCAAGATCGCCATCGTTGATGGCGCGAATTCGGGCGGGACCCGGCTTGGCAAGGCAAACGAACAGGCCGACGCCTGAGTATTGAGTAACGACCACGACGCGTGCTGCCAGACCAAAGGGGCCGCGGAAAAGGAGCGTAGTAAAATGGAAAAGCAGAACAACAACTCCGCACCCGCCTGGGGCACGCAGGATCTGCGTCACCTGAGCCCGGAGACATTCGCCCAGATCGGCATGCCGAACATCGTCTATGTCCGCGAAGTGCTGGCAGGTGATCTTCAAAGTGAACTCGGCGCCGAGATCAATGTCCCCGCCGACACCAAACTCTTTGCCGTCCATGCCGCCAACGGTCAGCGCATGGCGGTTCTCGACGACCGTGCCGCCGCCTTCGCAGGCGCCCGCCAGTATGAACTGGAGCCCGTCTCCGTTCACTGAGTGACGCAAGCGGCATCACAACGAAAAAGCCCCGCAGATGCTGCGGGGCTCAGACCGCTGACAAACCCGTCGATATTTTTCGGCGGGTTTTGTCGTTTTCTGGATATTCGTTGAGGATATGGCAGGTCGGGAGGTGTGGTTTGATGTGAGGGGCTTGATGACCTCATGCCCAGGCTGGCTTTGGGGCCTTTGTGGTCGCCATCGCGATCTTCTTGATGTTCTGGGCGGCGGCGGCCAGCAGGCATTGCCATCGAACCTTGATCAGGCCTCTGAAGCGAGCGTAGCGATGCCCGTGCAACTGCTTGGCGTCTGCGAAGGAGCGCTCGACCGTCTCCTTTCGTCGTTTGTAGATCGCCTTGCCCTCGGCCATCTTGCGGTTGGCGTCGGTTCGTTCGCGGGCGTCGGCCCAGACATGGCGCGTGATGGTGCGTGTCGAGCCGGCATTCAAGGTGCAGGAGGCAAGAAGCGGACAATCGCGGCAGATGGCGGGGTCTGAGCGGTAATGCTTGTAGCCGTTGCGGTCGGTAGTGGCGTAGGCAAGCAACTGTCCCTGGGGGCAGCGATAGCCGTCGGCCTCGGGCTCGTAGACGAATTTCGACTTGCGCATCATCCCTTCCCTGGGGGGTACAGGATTGCGATAACCGATGACGCCGAGGATGGCACGCTCCTCCAGCCCCCTGGCGATGGCGCTGGTCGCATAGCCTGCGTCAAGCCCGACTGCGCCGACATTGAAGTCAAAGCGCCTGCGCTGCCGGTCGAGGCGTTCGAGATAGACGATCGAGTCATGCACATTGGCCGGGGTCACATGCGTGTCGGTGATGATCGCAAAGCGCCCGTCGACAGTGCGGTGATCGAGGTAGAAGAAGCCCTTGGGCTTGCCCTCGCGCACCATGTAGCCGCTTTCCGGATCGCTGCGGGAGACCTTGGTTTCCTTTACCTCCGGCTCGCGTGCCTTCTCCTTCAGCGGCTTCTGGCCATGCGCCGCCCGCTCGACCTCGACCGCCCGGTCAAGATCAGCCCAATAGTCGGCCCGCGACTTCTCGAGCATGGCAAGGTCGTACTTGCCCTTGTTGGCATTGGCCTTCAGATGGGTCGAATCCGTGTAGAGCACTGTCCCGTCAACCAGCCCATGCCCGATCGCCTGCTCCACGATCGCATCGAAGATATCTTGCGCAACCGACGCGTCCTTGAAGCGACGCCGCCGGTTCTGGGAAAGCGTCGAAGCATCGAAGACCCCGTCGCTCAGCTTCATGCGCAGAAACCAGCGATAGGCGACGTTCACCTCGATCTCGCGAACCAACTGCCGTTCCGAGCGCACGCCGAACAGGTAACCGATGAAAAGTGCCTTGAACATCAGCGTCGGATCAAGCGCAGGACGGCCATTGTCGGCGCTGTAAAGACCGGAAACTCGTTCATGGATGAAGGAAAAGTCGATCACCTCATCGATCTTGCGAAGCAGGTGATCCTTGGGCACAAGCCCTTCGAGCGTCACAATCTCGAGAGCCGTTTGTTCGGGAGCGGGTTTCTTCAACATCAAAACAGTGAATCAAAAACCCCCGGCAAATGCCAGGGGTTTGTCAGCAGTCTGAGGGCCTCGTCATTGACGAGGCCCTTTTTTCTTTTGATCAAATTGGCTCAGTTATTCAGCGCCGCATCGAGCGCAGCGATGATGTCCTTCGGATCTTCCAACCCGATCGACAGGCGCACCGTGTCGGGACCTGCGCCCGCCTTGATCTTCTGCTCGTCGGTGAGCTGGCGATGCGTGGTCGAGGCCGGATGGATGATCAGGCTGCGCGTGTCGCCGATGTTGGCGAGGTGGCTCAACAGCGTGATCGAATTGACGAGCTTCACGCCCGCGTCATAGCCGTCCTTCAGGCCGAAGGTGAAGATCGCGCCGGCGCCCTTTGGCGAATATTTCTGCTGCAGCTTGTGCGTCGGTGCGTCTTCGAGACCGGCGTAGGCGACCCAGCTCACCTTCGGATGGCTCTTGAGGAACTTCGCCACCTTCAGCGCGCTGTCTGAATGGCGCTGGATACGCAGCGGCAGGGTTTCGATGCCGGTGATGATCATGAAGGCATTGAAGGGCGAGATCGCGGGACCAAGGTCGCGGAGGCCCAACCCGCGGCAGGCGGTGGCGAAGGCGATGGGGCCGAAGGCTTCGTAAATCTTGAGGCCGTGATAGGAGTCCGTCGCCTCGGTGAGCGTCGGGAACTTGTCGTTCTGCGCCCAGTCGAACTTGCCGCTGTCGACGATGATGCCGCCCATGGAGTTGCCGTGGCCGCCGAGGAATTTGGTGGCCGAATGCAGCACGATGTCTGCGCCGTGTTCGATCGGGCGGATGAGGTAGGGCGAGGCGAGCGTATTGTCGACGATCAGCGGAATGCCTGCCTCATGCGCGATAGCAGCGATGGCGGCGATGTCCATGACGCTGCCGCTCGGGTTCGCCATGCTTTCGATGAAGACGGCCTTGGTCCTGGGGCCGATGGCCTTTTTCACATTGGCGGGGTCCGAGGCGTCGGCCCAGTCGACATGCCAGTCGAACTTCTTGAAAGAGTGGCCGAACTGCGTGATCGAGCCGCCGTAAAGCTGTGTCGCGGCCACGAAATGATCGCCCGGCGACATCAGCGTGTGGAAGGTCAGAAGCTGTGCGGAATGACCGGAGGCCACCGCGAGCGCTGCTGCGCCACCTTCGAGCGCTGCCACGCGTTCCTCCAGCACCGCCGTCGTCGGATTGGTGATGCGCGTATAGATATTGCCGAAGGCCTGCAGTCCGAAGAGCGAGGCGGCGTGTTCTACATCGTTGAAGACGAAGGATGTCGTCTGGTGGATCGGCGTGACGCGCGATCCCGTCACCGGGTCGGGCTGTGCGCCTGCGTGAATGGCGAGCGTGTCGAAGCTGTAGTCGGACATAAATGTCATCCCTGTTTCTTATGGGCTTTTGAGTTTGCCGAGCTTTAGCGGAAAAGCTGCGGAATTTCTATCTTGGGGCAGCGGTTCATCACGACCTTGAGGCCCGCGGTCTCGGCGCGCGCCGCCCCTTCCTCGTTGGTGACGCCCAGTTGCATCCAGATATATTTCGCGCCGATGGCAATCGCCTCGTCGCAGACGGGGCCGGCTGCTTCCGAATTGCGGAAGACTTCGACCATGTCGATCTTTTCGGGAATGTCGGCGAGCGTCGCATAGACCTTTTCGCCCAGCAGTTCCTTGCCCGCGATGCCCGGATTGACCGGGATCACGCGATAGCCGCGGCGCTGCATGTAGTCCATGACCTCATGGCTGTCGCGCGCGGCATTGGCGCTTGCGCCGACCAGCGCGATTGTCTTGGTATTGCTCAGAACTTCCTTCAGAAATTCCGGCGTGTAGCGCTTGTGTTCCATCAGCATGATGTGCGCCTCCTCACTTGTCCTGCCATTTCGGTTCGCGCTTTTCGATGAAGGCGCCGATGCCTTCTTCCGCGTCGCGCGCCAGCATGTTTTTCACCATGACTTCGCTGGCAAAGTCATATGCTTCGTTCAACGGCTTTTCGAGTTGCTGATAAAAAGCCTGTTTGCCGATGGCCAGCGTGAGGGAGGATTTGCTGGCGATCTTTTCGGCGAGTTCCGTCACCGCCTGGTCGAGGCCATGCGTCGGCACGGCTTCGTTGATGAGTCCCATCTCGGCGGCGCGTTCTGCGTCGATCATGTCGCCGGTCAGCAGCATTTCCATCGCATGCTTGCGAGAGACATTGCGCGACAGCGCCACCATGGGCGTCGAGCAGAAGAGGCCGATGTTGACGCCGGGCGTCGCAAAGCGCGTGCCTTCATCCGCGATGGCGAGGTCGCAGCTTGCAACGAGCTGGCAGCCTGCCGCCGTGGCGATGCCATGCACGCGCGCGATCACCGGCTTCGGCAGATTGACGATCGCCTGCATCATGGTGCTGCAGGTCTTCATGATCTTTTTGTAGTAAGCGCGGCCGCGGTCAGCATCGGCGCGGGCCGCTGTCAGTTCCTTGAGGTCGTGGCCCGAGCAGAACATGGTGCCGCTGCCCGCAATCACGACACAGCGTACCGAGGCGTCTTTCGCGATGGCATTGAGTTCCTCGGTGAGGGCGATCAT
>JAJXZC010000579.1 GCA_021780275.1 Pseudomonadota bacterium | reverse complement strand
TCAATTCAAAATATTATTCCCGCTGATGATACTAAATTACATATTCATACATAATATGTCAAAAAATAAAAAACTATAAATTATTATTTATTTTCAACGGGATATAGAATCAGCCGTTGCCGAACTTCGGCTGGCGCGGAAAGCCGTTGGGCGGCAACATGCCCGCCTGCGCGCGCTGTCCGATCCATGATTTAAGTTTTTTCTCGATGCGTTCGCGTCCGCCGCTGTACCAGCTCAGGCCGTCTTTGATCGCGAATGTCTTCGCGTCGGCAAGCCCGCCGTCCTTGTAACGCTGCAAGATCACGCCGACGCCGCGCGTCATTTCGGGGATTTCGTCCAGCTTGAAGATCAGCAGCTTGCGGTTTTTTCCGATGACCGCGACGTGATCGCCCGTTACCGGCACGCAGACGCGCGCCTCAGCGTCTTCCTTGACCAGCAGGCATTGCTTGCCGTTTTTGGTCTGCGACAAAATCTCCTGCTCCGGCACGATGAAACCGCGCCCGTCGTCGGCGGCGACAAGCAACTTTCTATCAGGATCATGCACCATGAGCGTGAGAAGATCCGCCTCGTTGCCAAGGTCGATCATCAGCCGCACCGGCTCGCCGAACCCGCGGCCGGAGGGCAACTTGTCCGCGCCGATGGTGTAGAACTTTCCGTTGGTGGAGAAAGCGATCAACTTGTCCGTCGTCTCCGCATGAAACGCGAATTTCGCGCCGTCGCCCTCTTTATAAGAGATGGATGAGATTTTGTCCGGCTCCAAATGGCCTTTCATCGCGCGGATCCAGCCTTTGTCCGAGCAAATGACGGTGATCGGCTCTTTCTCGATAAAGGCATCGACGGGAATATCCACGGTTTCGACCGCTTTGCCGATTTTCGTGCGGCGCGCGCCGAGTGCGGTTTTCGGCCCGAAAGCCTCGTAAATGCCCTTGATCTGCTTCTTGATCGCCGTCATCTGCCGCGCGGCGCTGGCGATCAGCTTCTCAAGTTCCGACTTCTCGGCGGTCAAATCCTTATGCTCGTTTTTGATCTCGATCTCTTCCAGTTTGCGCAAAGAACGCAGGCGCATGTTGAGAATCGCGTCGCACTGCACATCCGTCAGCTTCCACTTTTTGATCATCTTCGCCTTGGGGTCGTCTTCCGTACGGATGATGTGGATGACCTCATCGATGTTCAGATAAGCGATCAGCAAACCGGCGAGCACTTCAAGGCGATGCTCTATGTTTGCAAGGCGGTGCTTCGAGCGGCGCACCAGAACCTCTTGCCGGTGATCGACGAAAGCCTGCAAAACCTCTTTCAAATTCATCACGCGCGGCACGGTGCCGCCGTCCAGCACGTTCATGTTGAGACCGAAGCGGCTTTCGAGATCCGTCTGGCGAAAGATCTGTTCCATCAAGAGCTCGGCCTCGATGCTCTTGTTCTTCGGCGTCAGGACGATGCGGATGTCCTCGGCTGATTCATCGGTGATGTCGTCAAGGAACGGAATTTTCTTGGTGACGATGAGATCGGCGATCTTCTCGATCAGCCGCGACTTCACCACCTGATAGGGAATTTCGGTGACGACGATCTGCCAGTTGTCGTTTTTCAAATCCTCTTTGTGCCACTTGGCGCGCATGCGGAAGGTGCCGCGCCCGGTTTCATAGGCGCTGATGATGCTGGCGCGGTCTTCGACCAGAATGCCGCCGGTCGGGAAATCCGGGCCTTTGACATGCTTCAGCAGATCCTTGACCGTGCAGTCGGGATTGTCGATCAGCACTTCCAGCGCGTCGCAGAGTTCCGCGACGTTGTGCGGCGGGATCGAAGTCGCCATGCCGACCGCGATGCCGGACGAGCCGTTGGCGAGCAAATTCGGGAAGTTGGCGGGAAACACGACCGGTTCCATCGTCTCGCCGTCGTAGGTCGCTCGGAAATCCACGGCGTCGTCGTCGATGCCTTCGAGCAACAACTGCGCCACTTCAGTCATGCGCGCTTCGGTGTATCGCATGGCGGCGGCGTTGTCGCCGTCGATGTTGCCGAAATTGCCCTGCCCGTCGACCAGCGGATAGCGCACGGAGAAATCCTGCGCGAGGCGCACCAGCGCGTCGTAAACCGACTGGTCGCCGTGCGGGTGATACTTGCCGATGACGTCGCCCACCACGCGCGCGCACTTTTTCGGCGCGGTTTCCGGCTTCAGGGAAAGCTGCATCATGGCGTAAATCACGCGGCGGTGAACGGGCTTCATGCCGTCGCGCACGTCGGGCAACGAGCGCGACATGATCGTGGAGAGCGCATAGGACAAATATTTCTCGCTCAGGATCGGCCCGAGCTCGCGGTCCTGCACGTTCATCGCCAAAGCGTTGTTGCTGTTGCCTTTTTTCGCCATATTTCTCTTTTAGCCGATTTTTTTGCTGAAAACCAGCCGTTTAAAATCAACCCCTGAATTTCTCTTCGAGTCTGAGCCGCGACTCCGGCAAGTCGCTGTTCGACAAGGCGAAAACGCGATGGCGGAGAAAATGCCCGGTCAGTTTCAGCCCCTCAAGGATGTCCGCGTCGCCAAATTCCCCCGCCCCGCGCAGAAACGCCGGCAAGGCGAGCAGACGCTCTTTATAAATTTCCCCCGCCGCCGCGGAAACCGCGCAGCCGGATTTCGGGCTGACGTAGATCAGGTTATCCACAGCGCCGGTCGCGGCGCATTTTGAAAGATCAAGCCCGAAGCCCAGCTCGCGCAAAAGACCGATCTCCCAATATATATAAGTCGCCGCCCAGATGTCGGTGGCGAACGACGCCATTAGCGCCTTCGTGCCCTCGAACACGCCCGGGTGATTTTCGCGCTCCGGCAGGGTTTTGTCCGCGAGAACGCAAGCCGACTGCATGGCGGTGAGCTTGAGAGGATCGTCCATCACGTCGGCCGCCGCGCTTTTCTCCAGCTCCGGCGTGAAATTCCCCAGCTGGTCGGACGATTTCGCCTGCCAGAGCACGGAGACGAGATTGCCCGGCTCCAGCACGCCGCGCATTCTGGACGACGTCGCGCCGTAGATATAACCCATGGCGCGGCCATGCGCGCGGGTCAGCAACGAGACCACGCCGCCTGTTTCGCCGTGTCCGCGCACGGAAAGGATAATGCCTTCATCCTGCCATTCGGGCATTTTTCTCACCGTCTTCCTCAAGCACGCGGTCGATGATGTCGGCGGTGCGCTCGATGCAGTGACGGTAGTTGAAAATATTCTTCAGCACGTCAGACGGAATATATTCATCGACCGTATCGTCGGCGTCCAGCAGGTTGAAGAACTGCAGGTCCTCGTTGTCCCAGACCTTCATCGCGTGCTCCTGCACGAGGCGATAGGCATAGTCGCGGCTCATGCCGCCCTGCGTCAGCGCCAGCAACACCTGTTGCGAGAAGACCAACCCGCGCAATTTTTCAAGGTTTTCCTTCATGCGTTTCGGATAAACGAGCAATTTGTCCATGACGCCGTTGAGGCGGTTCAGCGCGAAATCCATCAGGATCGTCGCGTCCGGCGCAATCACCCGCTCGACGGAAGAATGCGAGATGTCGCGCTCGTGCCACAGGGCCACGTCTTCCAGCGCCGGCGTCACGTTCGCGCGGATCAGCCTTGCAAGGCCAGTCAGATTCTCCGACAAAACCGGGTTGCGCTTGTGCGGCATGGCGGAAGAGCCTTTTTGCCCGGGCGAGAAATATTCCTCCGCCTCGCGCACTTCGGTGCGTTGCAGATGGCGGATCTCGGTCGCGAGATTCTCGATCGAAGAGGCGATGACGCCGAGGGTGGCGAAGAACATCGCATGGCGGTCGCGCGGGATGATCTGCGTCGAAACCGGCTCGACGGCAAGCCCGAGCTTTTCCGCGACATAAGCCTCGACGCGCGGATCGATCGAGGCATAAGTGCCGACAGGGCCTGAAATAGCGCAGGTGGAAATCTCCTCGCGGGCGCGGATCATCCGCGCCTTCGCGCGCGAAAAGGCGGCGTAATGCCCCGCCAGTTTCATGCCGAAGGTCGTCGGCTCGGCGTGGATGCCGTGGCTGCGGCCGATGCAGATCGTGTCCTTATACTCAAGCACGCGATGGCGCAGCGTTTTGAGCAGCACGTCCAGATCGGCGATGATCAGGTCGGCCGCCTGCCGCAACTGCACCGAAAATCCCGTATCGATAACGTCCGACGACGTGACGCCAAGGTGAATATAGCGCGCCTCGTCGCCTACGTGCTCGCCGACGCATGTGAGAAAGGCGATGACGTCGTGACGCACCTTTTCCTCGATCTCGTCGACGCGCCTGACGTCGAACTTCGCCTTTTTGCGGATTTTCGCAGGCGCGTCTTTCGGAATCACGCCGATTTCGGCCTGCGCCTCGCAGATCAGCATTTCCACTTCAAGCCAGATTTTGAATTTATTCTCGGTCTCCCAGACGGCGGTCATCTCGGGGCGTGAAAAGCGAGGGATCATCGGTTTCATCTTCCTTTGTTTAGTGTCCTAAAAGTCCGCTGCCGCCCAGCAGGTTTTGCAACGCGCCGACGGGGTTCTGCTTGAAATTGTCCCTGATGTTCCGGATCGTCTGCCGCGCGGCGGAGGGGTTGGCAGCGATCCCCCTGACGGCGGAAACGAAATCAGGAACGACTTTTATATTGTCAAACGGCCCGCGGATATCGACGGGCACGCTGACGCCGCTGGCGCCCTGCGTCCCCGTTGAAGAGAGAAGCTCCGGCCTCACGCGGTAATTTATGTATTTTTGCGGCAGGTCGACCGTTCCGCCGCCTGTCGCGCGCAACACGGCGCCGGTCACTTTGAGGTCGTTGTTGGAAGCAACGCCACGCGCGATTTTGAACGTGCCGGTCATGTCGACGAACCGCGTCTCGCCCGCGCCGACGCTGGTGTTGGAGGAATGCGCCTGCACCAACTCGGCGATTTTGACCATGTCGATGCCTTTGAGCGCGCCGTTCTTGAAATCGAAACCGCCGCCGCCGTCAAGGCTGGAGATGATCGCCTTCTGGCTGTCGCCCGAGGCCGTCACCGACACATGCGCCGTGGCAGCGCCGCTCAGCTTGTCGAAATGCGCGAACGTCGCAAGGACGGGTTCCGCCTGCACGCCCTGCATGTCGAAAACGAGCGCCAGCTTCGGCAAAGCGCCTGCGGCATCCAGCCCGAGATCGGACGAAAAATATCCGCCGAACAGCGTCGCTTTGGAAGACTGGAATCTCAAGTCGCCGTTTTGCAGCCGCACGGTCAGCATCGACGGCCCGACCGCCGCGCCGCGCAGGGTGAAGCCTTGCGTGTCGAGCTGCAGGTCGGCGTCAACCGCGTTCAGCCCTGAAAAATCGAGCGGCGTCGCATCCCAGCCGCGCGCGTTTGCCGTTTTTTGATTCTCGGGCGCAGCCGCTCCCGATGCGGCCGCCGTGCCGCCGCCGGTGAAACGGTCG
>JAJXZC010000391.1 GCA_021780275.1 Pseudomonadota bacterium | reverse complement strand
CCGATCACCTTGTCGGTGACCTTCTGTACCTTGTCTGCGGCAATCTTGTGGTCGTCCTGGCTCATATGGCCATCTTTTTCGAGGCGCTTCAGTTCATCCATCGCATCGCGCCGGACATTGCGGATGGCGACGCGCGCCTGCTCGGTATATTTGGCGGCGATCTTGGTCAGCTCCGTGCGGCGCTCCTGGTTCAGCTCAGGGATCGGCAGCCGGATCAGCGTGCCGTCGACATTCGGATTGAGGCCGAGGCCCGAGCTGCGGATCGCCTTGTCGACGGCGGACACCATGCCCTTGTCCCACACCTGCACCGTGATCATGCGCGGCTCGGGAACGCCCACCGTGCCCACCTGATTGAGCGGCATGGTCTGGCCATAGGCCTCCACCATGATCGGATCGAGAAGACCGGCCGAGGCGCGTCCCGTGCGAAGCCCGGCAAATTCCTGCTTCAGGGCCTGGAGCGCACCGCGCATGCGGCGCTCGACATCGCCGATATCGAGGGTCTTTGGGTCAGCCATTTTCTTCCTTCCGTCTTGAATGCGCGATCGGCAGATTATCAGGCATCAGGTGAGCCTATCGCGCTTAGCTATTGAATCCGTGACAATATTTACCCGAAAGGTTTTCCAGCCTTCCGCATTGCCTCAGGCTCAGGCGGCATCGCTGATGATAGTGCAGCGGCCCTCGCCTGTCAGAACATTGACGAAGCCACCATCATTATGGATCGAGAAGACGATGATCGGGATGCCGTTCTCCCGCGCCAGCGCGATGGCGGAGGTATCCATCACCTTCAGATCCTTGGCGAGCACATCCATGTAAGTCAGGTGGTCGTAACGTTCCGCATCCTTCACCTTGTGGGGATCGGCGGAATATACGCCATCGACCTGCGTCCCCTTCAAGAGCGCGTCGCAGCCCATTTCGGTTGCGCGCAGCGCCGCCGCCGTGTCGGTGGTGAAGAACGGATTGCCTGTGCCAGCGGCGAAGATCACCACCCGGCCCTTTTCCATGTGCCTGACCGCGCGGCGCCGCACATAGGGCTCGCAGATGGTCATCATGGGAATGGCGGAAAGCACCCGCGTCGGCACACCGAAGCGCTCCAGCGCGTTCTGCATCGCCAGCGCGTTCATCACAGTGGCGAGCATGCCCATATAGTCGGCGCTCGCCCGCTCCATGCCCTTGGCCGCGCCGGAGAGGCCGCGGAAGATATTGCCGCCGCCGATGACGAGGCAGACCTCGACGCCGATATCCGTCGCCTGCTTGATCTCCTGCGCGATGCGGTCGACCGTCTCTACATTGATCCCGTATTGCTGGTCGCCCATCAGGGCTTCGCCTGAGACCTTGAGCAGGACGCGTTTGTAGAGGGGCTTTTTTGTCATGCTTGCTCTTTTCTGGGTCGGGTCGGATTGGGCAGGCGGCAGGTTCGGGCGGGATCGCTGGCCGAATCCCCTCCCTATGGCGGTCACAATAACGCCCCCAACGCCGGTTGGCGAAGGGGGCGTTTGATTGCAGGCCAGAAAGGCTTAGCCGCGGGCGGCGGCAGCCACTTCAGCGGCGAAATCCGTCTCTGTCTTCTCGATGCCTTCACCAAGGCCGAAGCGGACGAAGCCGACGACGTTGATCGGGGCGCCGACACCGGCTTCCGCGTTCTTGACGGCCTTTTCGACCGTGTTGTCGGGGTCGATCACGAAGGCCTGCGACAGGAGGACGACCTCCTCGTAGAACTTGCGGATACGGCCTTCGACCATCTTCTCGATGATGTTGTCCGGACGGCCCGATTCCTTCGCCTCGGCGATGAGCACGGCGCGCTCACGCTCGACAACGGTGGGGTCCAGATCTTCGCGGCGCGTGGCCAGCGGGCCGGTGGCCGCGATGTGCATGGCGATCTGCTTGCCGAGTTCGGCGAGCTTCGCCTTGTCGCCCGACGACTCGAGACCGACGAGAACGCCGATCTTGCCGAGGCCCGGAACGACCTGGTTATGCGTGTAGGCGGCGACGACGCCATCCGACACGACGATCGAGGCGGTGCGGCGGACATTCATGTTCTCGCCGATCGTGCCGACCTGCTCGGTAACGAAATCCTGCACCGACTTGTCGGAGCCCGGATAGGCCGAGGCCAGCAGCTTGTCGAGGTCGCCTTCGGCGGCGAGCGCCACCTTGGCGATGTCCGTCACCATCTTCTGGAACTGTTCGTTGCGGGCAACGAAGTCGGTCTCGGAGTTCACCTCGACCAGCGCGCCGCGCGTGCCCTCAGCAACGACGCCGACAAGGCCTTCAGCCGCAACGCGGCCGGACTTCTTCGCGGCCTTGGCAAGGCCCTTCGTGCGCAGCCAGTCGATGGCCGCTTCCATGTCGCCCTTGGTTTCGTTCAGGGCCGACTTGCAATCCATCATGCCCGCGCCGGTCTTCTCGCGGAGTTCTTTGACCATGCCGGCGGTGACTTCAGCCATTGCCATATCCTCTTGAGCTAAAAATGAGCAGGCCCCGGCAAGCCCTTGGGCTGCCGGGGCAATTTTCCTTCAAACCGTAGCGGGTAATTAGCCCGCCACAGCCTCGCCGGCCGGGATATCGGCCGTGGGCTCGACTTCCGCACCCACATCGGCGCCGGACGCAATGTGGCTCTGCGAGATGCCGTCGATGACAGCGCGCGAGACGAGATCGCAATACATCGCGATGGCGCGGGCGGCGTCGTCATTGCCCGGAACCGGATAGGCGATGCCATCCGGGTTCGAGTTCGAGTCGAGGATGGCGACGACCGGAATGCCGAGCTTGCGGGCTTCTTCGATCGCGATCGTTTCCTTGTTGGTGTCGATCACGAAGATGATGTCCGGCAGGCCGCCCATGTCCTTGATGCCGCCGATGGCGCGCTCGAGCTTGTCGCGCTCGCGGCTCAGGTTCAGGACTTCCTTCTTCGTCAGACCGCGCGCCTCGCCCGCGAGCATCTCGTCAAGCTGACGGAGACGGCGGATCGAGTTCGAAATGGTCTTCCAGTTGGTCAGCGTGCCGCCGAGCCAACGATGGTTGATGTAGTACTGGGCGCACTGCTTCGCGGCAGCGGCGACCGGCTCGGAGGCCTGACGCTTCGTGCCGACGAACAGAACGCGGCCACCGCCGGCAATGACGTCACGAACCGCGACGAGCGCCTGGTGGAGCAGCGGAACGGTCTGCGCCAGATCGATGATGTGGATGTTGTTGCGGTCGCCGAAGAGGAACGGGGCCATCTTCGGGTTCCAGCGGTGGGTCTGGTGGCCGAAATGAACGCCGGCTTCCAGCAGAGAACGCATAGAGAAATCGGGGAGTGCCATGACACCCATACTCCTTTTCCGGTTGGACCTCCGCGGGGGAAAGAACGGCTTTTAAAGGCCGCACCGGACCGACAAACCCTATGTTGCCTTTATGACGAGCCTTTGACTGACGCGCCAACAGGCGTGGGATTGCCGAACCCCGCGTGTGGAATGGCGCGGGTATAGGGGGAAAAAGTCAAAAAGGCAAGTCTCATGGGGCTTTAGAGCGGAAACAGCGCCAAAAAAGCGCCCTTTCCAGCCTAAATCTCCTGAACTTCGATGACGCCCGGCACGGATTTGATCGCGCCGCGGATCTGCGGGGTCACGCGGTAGCCGCCGGGGAGCTTCAATTCGACCTCACGGCCGCCCTCGCCCATCAACACCAGCGAGACAAGGCCCCGGCCCTTTTCGCCGAGCCGCGACTTGAGCACGGCGAGCGGCTCCGGCGTTTCGAGGAAGATCTTCATGCCCGCCGCCGCATTCGCCACCACCTCGTCCACCGAACGCACCGACTGGGCGCGCAGCTTCACCTCGTCGCCAGAACGGTCGATCTCGACCGAGACGACGATCGACTTGCCCGCTTCCATCAACTCGCGGGAGCGGTTGAGAACTTCCGAAAAGACGACAATCTCGAACTGGCCGCTCGGGTCCGAAAGGCTGAGGAAAGCGAAGGGATTGCCCTTCTTCGACTTGCGCTCCTGCTTCGCCGTCACGGTGCCCGCGACCATTTCCGCCTGATTGCCGCGCGGGCCCACTTCCGCATAGGTGACGACATTCGCCCGGCGCAACGCCGTCTGGTAGTCGTCCAGCGGGTGGCCGGAGAGATAGAAGCCGATGGCATTGAACTCTTCATTGAGACGTTCAATCGCCGTCCAGGGGTCGACATTCGGCAGCGCGGGGTTGGCGACCTTGGCGCCTGTCGCCTCGCCGAAAAGGCTCACCTGGTTCGACTCGCGCTCCTGCGCCGACGCATTCGCCGTGCCGAGCACAAGGTCGACGGCAGCGAGCACCTGCGCACGGTGCGGGTTCAGGCAATCGAAGGCGCCCGCCCGGGCGAGGTTTTCAAAGGCGCGCTTGTTGACGAAGCGCGGATTGATGCGCCGCGCGAAATCGAAGAGATCACGGAAGGGCCCGCCCGCCTCGCGCACCTCGACCAGATGCTCCATCGCCTGCCGGCCGACATTCTTGATCGCCGAAAGCGCGTAAAGCACCTCGCCGTCCTTCACCGCAAAGACGGCTTCGGACTCATTGACACTCGGCGGCCTGATCCTGATGCCGAGGCGCTGCGCGTCCTGCTTGAAGATGTTGAGCTTGTCGGTATTGCCGAGATCGAGGCTCATGGACGCCGCGAGAAACTCGACCGGATGGTTCGCCTTCAGCCACGCCGTCTGATAGGCGACGAGCGCATAGGCGGCGGCGTGCGACTTGTTGAAGCCGTAGCCCGCGAACTTGTCGACGAGTTCGAAGATCGTCGAGGCTTGCCCCTTGTCGATATTCTTCGCGACGGCGCCGGTGACGAAGCGCTCTTTCTGCGCCTCCATTTCCGCCTTGATCTTCTTGCCCATGGCGCGGCGCAGAAGGTCGGCTTCGCCGAGCGAATAGCCGGAGAGGATCTGCGCGATCTGCATCACCTGCTCCTGGTAGATGATGACGCCGTTCGTCTCCTTGAGAACCGGTTCGAGCAGCGGATGCAGATAGTCCGGCTTCTCGCGCCCATGCTTGCAGTTGATGTATTTCGGGATGTTGTCCATCGGGCCGGGGCGATAAAGCGCCACGAGAGCGATGATGTCCTCGAAACGGTCTGCATTGAGCTTGCGGAGCACGTCGCGCATGCCCGAACTTTCAAGCTGGAACACGCCGACCGTTTCGCCGCGACCGAGCATGGCATAGGTCTTCTCGTCACCGAGTGGCAGATTCAGAAGATCGACCTCGATGCCGCGCCGCGCGATGAGCTTCACCGCCTGATCGAGCACGGTAAGCGTCTTGAGCCCCAGAAAATCGAACTTCACGAGCCCCGCGGGCTCGACCCATTTCATGTTGAACTGCGTCACCGGCATGTCGGAACGCGGATCGCGATAGAGCGGCACCAGCTCATCAAGCGGGCGGTCGCCGATCACGACGCCCGCCGCATGGGTCGAAGCGTGGCGGTAGAGTCCTTC
>JAJXZC010000598.1 GCA_021780275.1 Pseudomonadota bacterium | reverse complement strand
CCCGAGGTCGGGTACGCCGAAGCCATAACGGCGCACGAGCGATTGGATCTGCGTCTTTCCGCCGTGGCAAGCGTTGATCCGCGCTCGCATCGCCGGGGTCCATTCGGAAGAATGAACGATGAGCGCGCGAACCGTTTCGGGCCATAGATTAGGTCTGTCGGCAAGTATGGCGCCTGCCATTCCCGCGACCGCGGCCGTTGCGGCGCTTGTATCGCCGATCGTCGCATAATGCCGGCTTTCGGGACGAAAGTACGTCGTCAGAATCTGCAGATCGTCGATCGGTTCGCCGGGGAGCGATCCATCATGCGCCAAATTGCCGCCCTCGAAGACAACGTCCGGCTTCACAGGCCACTGTCGATCCCACGTCACGGACGTGCGGCTGCGGGGCGACAACTCGCCAGCGGGTGCGATCGGCGAATAACCGATGAAGGCTGGATCAATGATGTTCACTTTTTCAGTGAAGGCGCCGACGGTCAGCGCATTCCAGGCTTGTCCGGGATCATCGACCGGTTCGAGATCATTGCGCGTCAGGTGATCGTCCGGGATGAGGTCGCCGGCGACGTTTCCGGCGGATAGGATAATCAATCGACGCTGAGCCTCCTCGAAACACAGCTGATCGACCGCTGCAGACCAGGAAGATGGCCGGCCTCGCGCCGGATTGGCGCTGGTCACCGCCATCGCAATGGCGCGGCGCCGCTGCGGGGCTTCTATCTCAGCGCGCGCAATCGCTTCCCCGGTCACCGCGCCGTAGAGTTCGGGGTCGTTTGCCGGCGCCGAAGCGGGCGGCAGAATGCGCACACTCTCGAGCCGATAACTTAGCGGGACCGAGTCGGCCCCCGTCAGGACGGAAGCGAGGTCGAGATAGAGAGTGACGCCGGCCATTCTCGTCCCATGGCCCTGCCAGGCCGGCGTATCATCGGCGCCCCAGGCAGGATTGACAGTGTGCCAATCGGATGCGGCGAGTGCGGGTTCGAGAAGTGGATGGGTGCGTCGCACACCGCTATCGAGCAAGCAGACCGCTACATCGTTTGTCGGTGGTTCGATACGATCGAGGAGTTCCGCACTCCATGCTCGCTGCTCCGCTCCGCCGAGCCCCATGAAGAATGCCGGCGTGTCTTTCGCGCGCCGAAGCTCCGCTACCACGTCGCTATGAGCGACAAGTCGGTCGAGAGTCGCGACATCCGAGAGCGCGAGCAGAACTTCTCGTTCAGGAAAGCGTACGGCGTGGTTCCGGAGCCCGATGTTCAGAGCCTGCGCGACGCGCTCAAAATTCTCGCGCCGACCTTCACGCAGCCACACTTCCCACCACACACGTTCCGTCGACCGTTCGGGGAACAGCCGCGCCTCGTCCGTGAACAGAGAACGAGCGTTCGCCAGGCGAACCGTCTCGATGCGAGAAACAAGAGGCTCGTTTCTGGGGCGTCCCCCGGCCGTGACGGCGGTACGATAGGATTCTATTTTTCGCAGATAATAATCGTCTGCTCGTGCTGGCACGAAAACGGATGCGTGGAGCGGACCGCCAGGTTGCTCTGGTTCGCGCACCGCGACCACTTCCATGTGCTTGCGCCGGTCGGCAAGCAGATCGACTCCCGCCCGCTCCGCCATTGGCAGCTCGATATCCAGATAGAACCCCGGCGTTCCCACGGCGACGGCTGCATCGCGCGTCGCCATTTGCTCGCGCGCCGCATCGATAGCTTGGCCCACTGCCTGCGCGAGCATTTGCGCATGAGCAGCGCGGTCGCGCCGCGGAAGCGGCGGCGAGGTGAAAGCTTGGCTCGGCCGCGTGTAGGGTTCTCTGACCCCGTTATTGTGCAGCAGAAGGTGCGGTCGGTCGCGCGGAAAATCGTCTGGCATCGGCTACCCTTGCGGCTAGGGAGTCGGCAACGATGCCCGGCGCCGCTCCGTCAGCGCATCCAGCAGCGCTTCAGAGGTGATCCGCTTGCCACGTTTTAAGAGAATGAATTTCGCCGCATCGTCGGCAGCGCGCCCAATCTCGGCTTGCGACAGACCGATGGCTTGTTGAGCCGCTTGCGACCAAGCGAGTCCACGCGTGTCGAACCGGTCGAGACGCGCCCGCAATAGCGCTTCCGCCAAGGAGCTGTCGGGAACCGAATATTCGATGACGTCGTCAAAGCGCCGAAACAGCGCCTTGTCCAGAAGCTCGGGATGGTTTGTCGCAGCCACAATCAATCCGTAGCTTTCATCTTGCTCCAGGAACTGCAGGAAGGAGTTCAGCACTCGCCGGATCTCCCCGACATCCTGCCGCTCGCCGCGCCGTGCGCCGATCGCGTCGAACTCGTCAAAGAAATAGACTCCGCGCATTGTAAGCATGGCATCGAAGACTAGGCGGAGCTTCGCGGCGGTTTCGCCCATGAATTTTGTGATCAGCCCGTCGAGCACGATAGTGAACAAGGGCAGATGCAACTCACCCGCTAATGCGGCCGCGGTCATCGTCTTGCCTGATCCCGGCGGCCCGACGAGCAACAATTTGCGCCTTGGATGAAGCCCGTGATCACGCAGGTTTTGCTGGTGGCGCTGTTCGCTTAGGACACGTTCGAGGCGGTCGCGCAGGGTGTCCGGCAGGATCATGTCCGTAAGTCGCAGATCCGGGTAACGGGCGTTCAGGAGTCCAGCCAGTTCTCCCTTCGGCTGTACGAGAGGAACTGGCCTGGCTTCGCGGGCCATCGCCGGTTCCTTGACCTTGGCGGCGTCGATCAGCTCCTTGAGCTCTTGCGCCAGCTTGCCGTGTCCTTGCCGGGCTTCGTGCGCGGCAAGCTGCATCGCGGTGGCGAGGAAGCGGTCCTCGTCTCCGGCGATGTGGCTCTTCAGCAGGGTCACGATGTGGCGGGCAGTGGTCATGGAATATCTGTTTCGGCGGCTCCGCGCGGTGGGCGACGCAGCGCGGTTACGTTAACTTTTCGATCCCGTTTTGTATCGCGCAATCGTGTCTTTTCCCTTGTTATGTAGCGCCGGTTTGGCGCCCTCACAGGACGCCCCAGGCGCGGTAGCGCCCCTTGCCGGTCGTCTCGCGCAGCCCGAGTTCGGCGACGAGGTCCTGCGCTGCGCGCGGCGTAACCGACAGCGCCTTTGCGACCATTCCGGTCGAAACGACAGGACGCGCCATGACCAGGTCGATCAGCACCGGCAGCTTCGACGTCGATCGGCGGCCGGCGAGCTTGCGTTCGAGCTGGCGGCGGGCCAGAAGCCAGCGGTCGTGATCCTCCATCCCTTTCAACGCAGCGGCAGCGAAGGATTCGACAAAGGCGACAAGGCGCGCCTCCCGGTCCCGGGCGCGCCGCCGCTCGCGCGGGAGCGTGCGCATCCCTATGTTCAGGCACGGAAGATGCGCCCGGGCTTTTTTGCGGCGCCGAACGAGAGCGGCCGCAAGTTGCCGTCCGAGCCAGGAGGAATGCTGGATCGGCGAAATGGCTTCCCACGCCTCGAGCGCGATCGCCGCCGCCAGGATCGACGGCAGATCGTCGGTCTGTCGCACGGCCTCCCGCCAGTCCTCCAGCTTCCCATCCTCGTCCCAGTCCGGGTCGTAGACGAAGGGATCGCGGGCAGGTGTCATGGAGAACAGAAACTGCCGGCTGCGCGCGACGGCCGCGTCGAGCGCAGCAAATTCATCCGCCAGATCGAACCCGTCGGTCTCCTCGGAACATGACGGCGGCGGATCCCAATTGTCATCTTGGCTGGATTCCCCCCGCCCCCTGCCCTGCCCATCGGCCTTGCCGCCTGGAGCACGCCCTCGCAGAGCGTCGAGCCCCGCCATCGACAGAGCCCAGTCCGGATCGGCGTCGAGAATGCGCCGGCGAGCGCGAAAGACGGCGTGCGCCAAGGTGATCTCGTGGGTCGGGACCCGGACGTCCATCCGCTCGTTGTGAAGAACCAGGTCTTCGAGGTCGACCAGTTCGCCTGCGAGCCAAAGGCTGTCGCGAGCATCCGAGAAATGGGTCCGGGCGATCCACCCGTCCCGGATCGGGCTTCGGGACAGCCTCTCATCGAGCCTGGCGACCGCGTCTTCGGCAGCCGCAAGCGGCGCTGCGATCAAGGTCCAAGGAATCTGAGCCGGAGTCCAAACGGACATATTCTATCTATATGATTTTACAAATGTTAGATCATGTTAATGAAGCTATCATGCATTTGACTTCCGCACTAGAGCATTACTGAAACATCTCGATTTTCTGTCAAATTTGGCCCGTCTAGAGGTTCTGCGAGCGGAGTTGTCGATATTCCAATTGCTTAGGCCTCCTTCCGAGGCGGGTTGGGTCGCGACTTTTGAGCCTCGCGAACTCGGAAATCGGGCTCAGACCGGGCTGAAAGCCGCCAAAAGCATACCCTTCCGGAGTATTAGCGGCGTGTACAAATGACCGTTTATCCATATCTTCTAATTCTGGACAAACGTGTCAAATTCGGGCTCAGACCGTCGACAAAAGCCGCGTTCCGTCGATGCGTTGGGCTCCAAGCGTCGCTTGTGGCGACATGTGAAAAACATTGCGCGCGTCCGCGTATGGACGCGGGTGAGGTTTTAATGATCTTCCAGGAGGCGAAGCCTTCACGGCTACGTATGTTCCGACTGGCGCTGGCTAGAAGATCGGCCAAGAGATCGGCCAAATAGGTGCTTCTTATTGAAAAATAGACTATAGCATCAATCGAATAGGATCATCTTGGATCGGCCATGCCTGCCTTCGAAGACCCACAGCGGATCGAGCCGACCCGACTTGAGGCGCCGGGCACGGCGATTACGGATGTGATCGCCGATCTTTCAGCCGCGACGGCTACGCTTGGCCAGCGCCTGCATCCACGGACTGCGCAAAACCTCGCGGCGCTCGTGCGTATCATGAATGCCTACTATTCCAATCTCATCGAAGGCCACAACACCAGGCCCAGGGACATCGAACGCGCGCTGGCCGGAGAGTTCGACGCCGACGGCGAACGGCGTGACCTGCAGAGGGAGGCAGCGGCCCACGTCCGCGTTCAGGCTGAAGTCGACCATATCGCCGCAGAGGGAAGCCTGCCTGAACCAGCGTCCGAAGCCTTCATTTGCTGGCTCCATCGCAGTTTCTACCAGGACGCTTCCGAGGCCATGCTGAGCGTAAGTGGCCATGGCCGGGAAACACTCATGAGACCAGGCGAATTCCGGTCCGAGGACGAGCCGGACGTAGCGGTCGGTCGCCACATTCCCCCCTCCAGCGCCCGCGTCCCGGCGTTCATGGGTTATTTTGCGGACGTCTATCGCTTCGAGCGGATGGGTACGGCGAGCCGTATCATCGCGATGGCGGCCGCCCATCACCGGTTGAACTACATCCACCCGTTTCTCGACGGAAACGGCCGGGTCAGCCGATTGATGAGCCATGCCATGGCTCAGAAGGCGGGTATCGGAGCTCACGGCCTGTGGTCGATCTCGCGCGGCCTGGCGCGTGGCCTGGAAAGCC
>JAJXZC010000219.1 GCA_021780275.1 Pseudomonadota bacterium | reverse complement strand
CGGCTATACGGCGACCTGGGCCGGGTTGGTCGCCGCGCCAAGCGGCGTCGTCGCGGTCATCCTCTCGCCGCTTGCGGCGCGCATCATGTCGCGTGTCGATGCGCGCTGGACGGCGAGCTTTTCGTTCCTTGCCTTTGCGATCTCCTATTTCATGCGAGCCGGACTGACTGCCGACGCGACCTTCCTCGACTTCGTCATGCCGCTTTTGGTGCAGGGCGTTGCAATGAGCTTCTTCTTCGTGGCGTTGCTCACGATCGCGCTCAACGGTGTCGATCCGCAGCGTATTCCGCTCGCCTCGGGCCTTAACAATTTTATCCGCATCACGGCGGGCAGCTTTTCAGCCTCACTGACGACGACGCTATGGGACAGGCGTGAAGCGTTGCACCAGAGCAGACTCGCGGAGGCGTCGAGCATTTACGATCCGACCATGCAGAATGCGCTGGCGTCGCTTCACGCGCTCGGCGTGCCAGACGCGCAGGCGCTCGCCATGCTCGCGCGCAACATGCAGGGGCAAGCCTATCTGCTCGCCTCGCTGGATTATTTCTGGCTGTCGGGTTGGCTCGTGTTGCTGCTTATAGGCACGGTCTGGTTTGCTCATCGGTCGCTATCCGGTGGGCATGTGGCAGGTGGTGGCGACTAGGATCGCAGCGCGCCACGCAAGAGGATGGCGTAGAGACGATCCGACAGGCTTTGCGGGTGTTCGAGAGCCATGCAGGCGAGACAATCGCTTTCAACGTCCGTGTCGGCCTTTGAGAGGCCACGCAGCGCAAGTGCGGCGAGCCTTGCCGGCGATTGAGCGGCAGCCTGCATGAGCTGCAGGGCGGGGAGTAATCGAAGTTCGGTTTCCGTGAAATCCGTGCCGAAGGGGAAGGGGTTGAGCAGACCCTCGCTGCGCAGGGCCGAGAGCGCAGCCTCTACGCGCTGGGGCGTGTTGTTGCGGAAGGCGGCGGGGATTTCGTAGGCCGTTTCGATCTTGCCATTTTTCTTCGCCGTCGCGAGGAGCTCAGCCTGAAAGCGCGAATCCGCAATGGCGAGCATGGCGGCGATGCAGTCGCGGTCGGTCTTTCCGCGCAGATCGGCAATGCCATATTCAGTGACGACGATATCGCGCAGATGGCGCGGAATGGTCGTATGGCCATAGGACCAGTGGATGTTGGAAAGCGTTTTGCCGCCGCTCTGGCGCGTCGCGCGGAGCGTGATGATCGAGCGGGCGTCTTCGAGCGCAAAGGCTTGCGCGACGAAATTATACTGACCGCCGACGCCGCTGACGACGCGACCGTCTTCCAGCGCGTCGGAGACAACGGCGCCGAGCAGGGTCACCATCATGGCGCTGTTGACGAAACGGGCGCCGACACGCGCCTTCCGTTTCGCTTCCTCGTCGCCATAGAGCTCGTTGATATAGGAGATGGGCTTCATGCGTATCTTCGCGCGTTCCGCATCGGGCATTTCGCGAAGGCGCCTGTAGAAGCTGCGGGGCCCAAGGAAGAAGCCGCCATGCAGCAAGGCGCCGTCCACCTCGCGCTTGACGATGCCCGTCTTCACCAGTTCCAGAAACGTATCGACCAGCATTTCGCTTGAGCCGAAGAGGCCCTTGTCGAAGGGCGCGAGGTGCGATTGATCTTCGGGAATACCGTTGAGCGCCAATTTTTTCGTGGTGGCGCGAAAGGTCTCGTTGTCGTCGTCGCGGAGGATGAGGCCGCGGGCAATGGCGTCGCCCATCGACCCGATGCCGATCTGCAACGTGCCGCCATCCGGAACCAATCGCGCGACATGAAGGCCGACGGCGTAGTCCTGAATACTGACGGGTTCCTTGGGCGGCGCGAAAAGCGGGAAATCCGTCTCGGGGCTTTCGAGCATATGGCTGAAGGCGGAGGCGGGAAGCTCCGCGTCGTGGCCGATATAGGGAAGTTCGCTGTTCACCTCGCCGACGAGGATGAAGTCCGCCTTGCCTGCGGCGCGGGCGGCCAGCATGTCGAGGGTGAGGTCGGTGTTGCTGCTGATGCTGTAGCGCGTACCGTCCGGATGTTTCGCGACGAGCTGGGCAATGACATTCGGGCGGCGGTCGAGAATGTAGCGCTGCGCGTGGGTGTAGTTGGTCGAGATGTAATTCTGCTGGGCCTGCGGCACGCCGAGCCAGCGTCCGGCAAGGAAGAAGAATTCACTCACTTCGATATTGGACGGGAGCGTTCCGGCGCGGAGCGCCTTCGCATAGGCAAGCTCCGGGTAGCCGCCGAAGAGCCGCTTGACGATGGGGTTCATGAAGCGCCCTTCGAGACCCTTCGCGGGATGCGGCTTTTCCAGCGTGAGCGCCGTGATGATCTGAAGCGTGATCGAAGGGTCGGCGGCCGCCCGGGCGAAGAGGGCATTGGCGATATGGTTCGCTTTGCCGAGGCCGAGGGGCAGCGCGAGGACGATCTTTTTCCCGACCTTCGCGATGATCGCATCCGCGATCGCGTCCGGCGTGGTGAAGAGGGCGCCGCTCATGCGCGGTCCGCCCGGTGCATTTCTCTGTCGCTCATTCCGCTCGAATCCGGTCTTCGGCCTGCTCCGCTTCACATCATGGTGTGTCCGGCTCGACTATGCCAGCATTGAGCGAAGTCATAGACCAGGCGAGACGAATCTCGTCGAATTGCCATATTTCCCGTCTTCCATCCGGCGGCGAAAAAGTGATCCAAGAGGGAATGTCATGACCGCAACTTTGACCGTCCACGGTGCCGCCCGCACCGTCACGGGCTCCTGCTACCTGATTGAGACCAATGAACACAAATTCCTGGTCGATTGCGGCATGTTTCAGGGTGCGAAGACGCTGAAGGAGCTCAACTACGAGCCGTTCCCCTTCGATCCGCGGGAGATCGACTTCGTGCTGCTGACCCACGCGCATATCGACCATTCGGGTATGCTGCCGAAGCTCTCGAAGCATGGTTTCAGCGGGCCTATCTATTCCACGCATACGACGATGGATCTTGCGGGCTGCATGCTGCCGGACTCGGCGCATATTCAGGAAATCGAAGTCGAGGATCTGAACCGCCGCAACGCGCGGCGCGGACGCGACAGGGTGACGCCGACCTACACGGTGGATGATGCCGAGGAATGCCTGAAGCTTTTCAAGCCGGTCAAATATGACGTCTGGGTAAAGCCAGCGCCGGGCGTGAGGGCGCGCTTCTGGAACGCGGGACATATTCTCGGTTCGGCCTCTATCGAAATTGAGATCGATACCGACGTGCCGACAGCGCGCGTCTTGCGCATGCTTTTCTCCGGCGATATCGGGCCGGACGCGCAGACCTTCCACGCCGCGCCCGTCTCGCCGGAAAATCTCGATTATCTCATCTGTGAATCGACCTATGGCAACAGGACGCGGCCCAAGCTCAATCACGACCAGCGGTTGGATGTTCTGGAACGTGAGGTGAAGGACGCCTTCAAGGATGGAGGCGCGCTGCTCATCCCGGCTTTCGCGGTCGAGCGCACGCAGGAGCTGCTTGCCGACATCATCGAACTCGTCGACACCGGGCGCATCGCCCGCGTGCCGATCTTTCTCGACTCGCCGCTGGCCATCAAGGCGACGGAGGTGTTCCTCGAACATGCCGACGAGCTGGAGAGCGGCGCCGAATTCCGCAAGGCCATGGCAACGCCGCTGTTGCAGACGACGGAGACGGCGGCGGAGAGCATGCGTATCGAGCAGGTTGAGGGCAACCACATCATTGTTGCGGCCAGCGGCATGTGCGACGCGGGCCGCATTCGTCATCATCTGAAGAACCACCTCTGGCGCACCAATACGACCGTGATGCTGGTCGGCTTTCAGGCCAAGGGCACGCTGGGCCGCATTCTCGCGGACGGGGTGAAGGCGGTGCGCATCCAGGGCGAGGAGATCAAGGTCCGCGCGAAAATTCGTCAGGTCGATATTTATTCCGGCCATGCCGACGGTCCAGCGCTCGCAAACTGGATCAAGGACCGGGCGCCGGTGAAGCGCGCGGTGTTTCTCGTACATGGCGAAGAAAGTGAGATCGAGGCGCTGCACAAGCGGCTCGACGAAATGGGCGTCGATGGCGAGCGCATTATCGAGCCCACGCTCGACGATGTTTTCGATCTCATCACCGAAGCGCCCGGCGCGCGTTCGCGGCCCGGCCCGCGCCGTTTGCAGCCAGAGGTGGTGGGGCGCTTCGACTGGCACAATGATCTGTCGCGCCTCTGGCTCGATATCAGCGACCAGCTGGATCACGCGGCGGACGACAAGGCGCGCAACGTCATTCTTCGGCGGCTGCGCCGTTCGCTGGAAAATGCGGAACGGTAGGGAGCGGGTGCAGGCATGACGGGCAAGATCGTAACGCTGACCATGAACCCCTCGATCGATGTTTCGACATCGGTCGGGGAAGTGAAGCCGATCCACAAGATGCGCTGCGCCGCAGGCCATCGCGATCCGGGCGGCGGCGGCATCAACGTCGCGCGGGTCGTGAAGCGGTTCGGCCTGCCGCTGACGGCGGTCTATGTCATCGGGGGTATTTCAGGGAAATTGCTTCAACGGCTCGTCACCGATGCGGGCATAGACAGCCGTGTGATCGAAACGCCCGACGAGACGCGCGAAGATTTCACGGTCTATGAGGAAAAGAGCGGCAACCAGTTCCGCTTCGTCATGCCGGGGCCCGAGCTGCCGGAGCATGTGTGGAAGGCCGCGCTCGATGCGGTGACGGCGTTCGATCCTGCGCCCGGTTTCATTGTGGCGAGCGGCAGCCTTCCGCATGGCGTGCCGGTGGATTTCTACGCGCGGGTGGTGGAGGCCGGACGCAAGGCGGGCGCGAAGGTCGTGGTCGATACGTCTGGCGCGGCGCTGGCGGGCGCGCTTGGCAGCCGGTCCTTCATGATAAAGCCGAGCCTGCGCGAATTACGCGAACTGACGGGCGCCGAGCTGAAGGATGAGGCGGCGATGGTTGAAGCCGCGCGGCGGCTGGTCGCGGAAGGCAAGGTCGAGACTGTCGCCCTGACGCTCGGCGAGGACGGCGCGTTGCTGGCGACGGCGGACGGTGTGTGGCGGGCCAACGCGCCGAAGGTCAAGGTGCTGAGCGCGGTTGGCGCGGGCGACAGCTTTGTCGGCGCGATGGTCTGCGCCCTGTCGCAGGGCGTGGCAGTCGAGGAGGCGTTCCGGCGCGGCCTCGCGGCGGGATCGGCGGCGCTTCTTGCCGCCGGTACCGAGCTTTGCCAGCTGAAGGATGTGGAGCGCCTTCTCCCGGAGGTGAAGGCGCAAAAGATCGCCTAGAGCCAAACGCCGTTAGAGCCAGACGAAAGCGCCGAGCAGCATGCTGATGCGGCCGTCGCCCCACATGGGGAGAAGCAGGCGCGCGACATTGCCCTGGCGCTGATAGGTGGGCGCGCGGCCTTCGACCGTCGCGCTCGCCTGGGCGCGGAAGAAGGCGAGCGGCGCATTGGATTCGATTTCGTCGGCGAA
>JAJXZC010000546.1 GCA_021780275.1 Pseudomonadota bacterium | reverse complement strand
GAGCAGTGCCTTGGGCTCGCGCGCCTTGCTGAGGCGCAGACCGAGATAAAGCGCCGGCGCGATGAGGAAGGGACCGAACACGTTCGGATCGTTGAAGGTGCCGGTGGCGCGGCCGAAATTCGTGAATTCCGCACCCGGCAGATATCCGAAATAGCCGGCGATGCCGAAGATCGCGGCGAGAATGGCAGCGATCGTATAGGCGTTGAAAAGCAGGGGCAGACGCTTGCCCGGTGCTTCGTAGACATAGCTGGCGAAGAAGATGAAGGCGCAAACGAGATAGGCCGAAACCGTGATCGAGTCCTGCACGACTTCCATGTAGGGCGCCGACATGCCGCCGATCATGTAGCCGATCAGCACCAACCCCCAGCAGAGCGCCGGCCAGACGATGCCCCGTGGCAGCTTCAGCCCAAGCAAGAAGAACAGGCCCATGCAGCCGGTGAGCGCGAGGTCGTAGGGCACAGGCTGGCTCTGGCCCGCCTTGCTCTTCTGGTAGAAACCCGCCACGAGCACGAGAAAAAGCAGGACCTCCCCTGCCCGCCGGCCCCAGACCCGCGCCGAGGAGCGATGTTCAAATCCGGGTTCGAGGGGAAAGCCGTTCATGCGCGGCCTCGTCAAAAGGCATTTTCACCCTGCAGCATCGCGAAGGGCGTGCGCAGGATGATGTAGAGATCGAGGAGCAGCGACCAGTTCTCGATGTAGTAGAGATCGTATTCGGTGCGCCGCTGGATCTTCTCATGCGTATCCGTCTCGCCGCGCCAGCCATTGATCTGCGCCCAGCCAGTGATGCCCGGCTTGACGCGGTGGCGGGCAAAATATCCGTCGACCACATCGCCGTAGAGTTCGTCTCCGGCCTTGGCGAGAATCGCGTGGGGACGCGGGCCGACGATCGACATGTCGCCCTTGAGGACAGTGATGAACTGAGGCAGTTCGTCGAAGCTCGATCGCCGCAAAAAGCGACCGACCCGCGTCACGCGGTCGTCATTGGCGGTGACCAGCCTTTCGGCATTCGCATCCGACTGGCCATGCTTGAGCGTCCTGAACTTGTAGACCTCGACCAACTCGTTGTTGAAGCCATAGCGGCGCTGCTTGAAGAAGACCGGCCCCTTGCTGTCGAGCTTGATCGCGATCGCGATCAAGGCGAGCAATGGCGAGAGCAGAAGCAGGAGGAGCGCGGCAAGGAAGCGATCCTCGATGAGCTTCAATACATAGTCCCAGTCGGAAAGCGGCTTGTCATAGAGGTTGAAGAACGGAACATTGCCGACATAGCTGTAGGTTCCCGCCGTCATGCGCAGCGGTGCGTCGAGCGCGGACAAGCGAATGTCCACCGGCAGAACCCAGAGCTTGCGCATCATTTCGAGGACGCGCCGCTCCGCGGACATCGGCAGCGCCATGATGAGAAGATCGATCCGGTTCGAGCGGGCGAAGCGGACGAGCTCGTCGACGGTGCCAAGTTTGGGGCAGCCGGCGATGGCTTCAGGAACGCGTTCGTCGCTCCGGTCGTCGAACACCCCGCAAATCTTTATGTCGGCGGCGACGGATGCCTTCAGCGCCTCGATGAGCCGCTGTCCGCGCTCTCCACCACCGACAATGACCACGCGCCGTTCAAGGCGGCCCGTCTTCATCCAGTACCGGATCAAGGCCGTGGTCCAGGCGCGCGCCAGCAGCATGGCGACGAGCGCCGAAAGGGCCCAGCCGACAAACCAGACGCGCGACACGTCGCCGGAAATCTTGAGCAGGAATCCTGTCACCATCAATGCGATGACAACGCCGCCCCAGGCGATTCCAAGGCGGCCGATCTGAACGACGATGCTCTGAAGCACAGGGATGCGATAAAGGCCGCCAAGCTGGAAGCCGATGACCGCAAGGGCCGCGCCAACAATGATGGTCGGGTAGTAGATGAAGCGCAGCACCGGCACGTCGGCGCCGAGATAGCCATGGAAAAGCACGAGCCCCGTGAGCGCGATCAGCGCGGCGTCGACCATCCGGATTGATCCGGCAAGGACCGAGGGCGAAATCATCGAAACAATATGAGCCGGTCGGTCGAGCGAGGGCGATGCCGGTCCGCCGGGCTGCAGCCTGCGCCGCGACGAGCCAGCACCGTGCCCCGCTTCGGCCGCGATCTCGCTCGACGCCGCGTGGTAGCCTTCCGGCGAATGGCTGCTGTCGCCGGTCATCTCGGAAGTCCCTCACGCATGCGCGCGATCGGAAGCTGAGCCGTGTCCGCCGGTTGGCGGATGAGGGCCGGCTCGCGCAAGCCCCGATAGAATTCGATGACGCCGCCCACCATGCCGGTCACGCTGAACCCGCTGTGAACGCGGACGCGGAGCCTTTCGGCAAGGCGCGCCATGTCCTCGCGATCGCTGATCGCGCCGACCAGTGCAGCCGCGAGGGCATGGGCGACGCCCGGCGACACGAGCCGGCCGGCATCGGGACCGAAAATCTCCGGAATTCCGCCGACGCGCGTCGCGATCAGAGGCATGCCCGCCGCCGCCGCTTCCAGCGCCACATATGGCAGCGATTCATGATGGGACGGCAGAACGACGGCACGTCCGAGCGCGAAGGCCTCCCGGGCGGGCATGGCGCCCTTGAACTCGATCCTGACATGAGCCGGCGCCTTGCGGGCCATGTCCTCGAAGACCGCGCGGTCCGACCCCGAACCGACGATGCAGACCCCGACCGGCGTCCGGATGCTCGACACAGCCTCGATGAGCGTTCCAACGCCTTTCAGCATCCGAAGTTCGCCAATGAAGACAAAATCGGCCGCGTCGGCGGCGCGTTCCACCGGAGCGAACTCCTCTTCCGTCACGCCATTGCGGATGACGATCGAAGGCGCCGATGGCTCGCCGATTTTCGCGGTGAACATTCTGAGCCCAAAATCGGATTCGAAAATGAAACCGTCGGTCCACCGGCGCATAAGGCGCTCGGCCGCGAAGAAGGCCATCCCCTGGATTGTGCGCGGGTCAAAATGCAGCGCGCCGCCATGCGGCGTATAAACGCGCATTCCGCCCACGAAGCCCGGAAGTAACCGGACATAGGCGCCACCCTTGGCGCCGTGACCGTGGATGATGTCGGGGCGGAGCCGCCGCACGCACGCGGCAAGACGCAAGAGATTCAATCCATCGCCAAGACCCGGCATGCGCCGCATGGGCACGACATGCGTTCCGAGCGAGCATCGCGCCGCGAGCTCCTGCGCCCGCGCCATCGCGACCGCGTCGCGCGGCTCCTCGCCCATGACAACACCGACCGCAAGCCCCGCGGCGGCCTGCCCTTCGGCGAGGTCGAAGACGTGACGAAAGAGCCCGCCCAGCGGTGCGCGCAGAACGTGGAGAACGCGAAGCGGCTCGGAGGCAACGGGCACAGAGGGTGCGGTCATCAGAAATACCGCTCCCCGACGAGAATTGTATCACCCGGACGCACCGGCGCTCCGGTGTCGACGTCCATCTCCACAAGCTTGTCGCCGCGCTTGCGCGTGATATGAACCGTGTCCTGATCGGCGCGATAGGAGAAGCCCCCGGCGATCGCGACCGCACTCTGCACCGTCATGCCGCTGACATAGGGATACTGCCCTGCCTTCTGCACCTCACCGAGGATGAAGAAGGGACGGAACTCCGTGACCTGAACGCTGACGTTGGGATTGCGCAGGAGGGTCTTGCCCAGAGCCTCCGCCATGGACGATTGAAGCTCGGCCGTCGTGAGGCCGCGCGCCTGCACGGGCGGGATGAGCGGGATCGCAATATTGCCGCCGCCATCGACCGTGAAATCGCCGCTGAGATCGGGTTGGCCGAAGACGGTCACGCGCAGCTTGTCGCCGCTGTCGAGCAGATAGGGTTCATTCGCCTCATCAATCGGGCGTTCGCCCACGATGCCGCGGGTCGCGCAGCCCGCCAGGACCCCCGCGACAAGCACAGAAAGCAGCAACGCGTGTATGCCGCGGCGAGCCATGGTTATACATTCCTCGAGATATTCCGCTGGTCTGGAAGGTTAGGACCTCAGTGGTTAATTTTTCGCAAGCGGTTGCCGCCTCCGACGGGCGCCGTCAGCCATAACCCACTGGTTTGCTTGCCCTTGGATAGAATTGCCGCGCGGCGTTAAACCTTCCGTTACCAAAAGGCCGTCTACTGTCGCCCATGAAGGAATGCCCGGCATTCCAGCGGGCGGAGCGCATGACGAATATTCCGAGCACGCCAGTTGTGACTTTCGGCGACCGCCGACGCTCGTCGCCCGACCCCCAATCGGCCGGCGATGTATCGCCGTGGGAATTGCTGCGCGGAATCTGGGCCCGCAAGGAACTGATCGGCGTCACCTTTGCGAGCGTGATGGCTCTTGTCTTCCTCTGGCTCGTCACCGTGACGCCGAGCTACACGGTCGAGACGCGCGTTCTTCTTTCGCCGCGCACGGGCGAAATCTCGAATTTCGACTCCGCCAACCAGCCCCCGCCGCCCGACTCCGTCGCCGTCCAGAGTGAAATCCAGGTCCTGACCTCGCGCCCGCTGCTGATGCAACTCGTGAGCGATCTTCGCCTCGATCAGGATCCTGAATTCAACCCGGCCCTGCGCAACGGCCTCAAAAGGCGCATCTTCGCGCTGCTCGGAATCGGCGGCGGCACACCCGACGAATCCGACATCGCCAACATCGTGCTCGGTCATCTCAACATCTATCAGAAGGGTTCTTCGAGCGTCATCGCGATCGAATTCACCTCCTCCAGCCCGCGCATGGCCGCCCTGGTTCCCAACCGGCTCGCCGAGCTCTACATCGACCAGCAGATCCATCAGAAGAACACGACAAATCGCGAAGCAACCAAATGGCTCGCGCAGCAGATCGAGGAACTGCGCAAGAAGGTTCAGGCTTCCGAGGCGGCAGCGGAATCGTTCCGCGCCCAATCCGGACTTTTCCTCACCAACGGATCGACCGTTCCCCAACAGCAACTCACGGACATCAACTCGCAGCTGACGCTCGCCGAGGCGGCCCGCGCGGAGGCGGAGGCGAAACTCCAGAACGCGCGCAGTCTCATCGCGAGCGGCAGTTCGGTCAATTCGGCCGCTGCCGTTCTTCAGTCTCCGCTGATCCAGAACCTGCGCCAGCAGGAGGTCGCGCTCAGGGCCCAGATCGCCCAGATGTCGGAGACGCTGCTCCCAACGCATCCCAAGATGATGGAAGCGCAGGCCAACCTCGACGATCTCGACCGGCAGATCGAGAAGGAAGTGAACAAGATCGTTCAGGGTCTGGAGAACGAGGCCCGCGTTGCCTCCGCCCGCGTCAATTCGCTGCGTGCGAGCCTCATCCGGCTTCAGGCGCGCATGGGCACGCTCAACCAGGACGAGGTCAGGCTCCGCGCGCTGGAGCGTGACGCCACGACCAATCGTTCGCTCCTTGAATCTTTCCTCAAGCGCTATGAAGAAGCGAATGCGCGCGCCGACGCCGACGCCGCGACAGCGAACGCACGCATCGTCTCGCGCGCGCAGGAACCTTCGCAA
>JAJXZC010000124.1 GCA_021780275.1 Pseudomonadota bacterium | reverse complement strand
GACGTGAAAAGGGGAGCCTCCGCGCCTGCCATCTTTCCTTCTCTCCACCCCATAAATCGCCGTCCGCAAAGGCTCGAACAGCTTTATGGCTGCTTCGTGCAGGCGGATTGCGACTTTCCGCATTGACGAGTTCAATGAACGAGGGCGAAATGCTGCGCTTGGGCGGGCCCACGGAATTGCGGGTGCGGCCGAAGAAAATAAAAAAGGCAGGGTGTCCGGCGATCCGGCGCCTCGGGAGGAGCCGGCAGGCGGAATTTGATCCGGGCCGGGAATGTCTAACAAATGTTCGGGGTTTCCCATGACGAATGGAAGTGTGACGCGCCATACGGATGAGGTGCGCTCTGGCGCGGGACTTCGGGCGCTGACGCTGCTGTCGGCAGGCGCGCTTGTGGCGCTGAGCCTCGCGCTTTCGAGCCCGCTTCGCGCCGAGACGGCGGCCCCGGCGGCCCCCGCTGCGGCGGGAACGGCGGCGCCTGCTGCGCCTGCCGCGACCGGTACGGCAACGACTGCCGAGCCCGCCCCCGGCGCTCAGGGGCCACTTGCCGAGACGGCGGCGGAGCCGGTCTCCAATCCCTACGGCCTCGCCGCGCTCTGGGCACAGGGCGATTTGGTGGCGAAAGTCACGTTGCTCATCCTCGCGCTGATGTCGATGGGCAGCTGGTACATCCTCTTCACCAAGCTCTGGGAACAGCGCGGTCTCTTCGCGCAAGGCCGCGCGGCCCAGAAGAGCTTTGCCAAATCCCCAGGCCTCAAGGATGCGACGGAGGCCCTTGCGAAGAATTCGGCCTTCCGAGCGGTAGCCGAACAGGGGATCGCAGCCGCGGAGCAGCATGGCCGCGGCCTTGCCGCGCAGGTGAGCCTGATCGATTGGACCACTGCAGCGCTCAACCGCGGCATCGACGGCGTCGCGGCAGGGCTTCAGGGTGGCCTTGCCTTTCTCGCCACGGTCGGATCGACGGCGCCCTTCATCGGCCTCTTCGGTACGGTCTGGGGCATCTATCACGCGCTGATCCAGATCGGCCTTGCGGGTCAGGCCTCGATCGACAAGGTCGCAGGCCCCGTCGGCGAAGCGCTCATCATGACGGCCATCGGCCTTGCGGTCGCCGTTCCGGCGGTGCTCGGTTACAACTGGCTCATTCGCCGCAACAAGGCGGCGCTCGATCAGGTGCGGCGCTTTGCGACGGAAGTCGAGACGCGTCTGCTGACAAAGGTCTGAGAAAGCGGCGAGAGGGCGCGGGCTTTTCCCGCGCCTTCGTCGGGCAGTCGGGTTGACGTTCAGGAATTGACGACATGGCGATGAATATTGGCAGTAGCGGAGACGAGGACGACGTCATTTCCGCGATCAACACGACGCCGCTGGTGGACGTGATGCTGGTGCTGCTCATCATCTTCCTCATCACCATTCCCGTCGCGATCCAGACCGTGCCGGTCGATCTGCCCAAGGCGTCGAATGTGGCGACGCAGACCAAGCCCGAAAACGTGGTCGTGGCAGTGGATCGCGCGGGCGGGGTTTACTGGAACAGCGAAAAAATGGCCGACAATGCGGCGCTGCTCACGAAGATCGAGGAAGCGGCGCGGAAGCAGCCGCAGCCCGAGATCCATGTGCGCGGCGACAAGGATGCCCGCTTCGAATTCATCGGCAAGGTGATCGTCGATTGTCAGCGCGGCGGCATCGAAAAGGTCGCCTTCATCACCGAGCCCGACCGCAGCACGGCACAATAGGAGTTGCAGACGATGGCCATGAACATCGGCGGCGGCAGAGACGACGAGCCCATGATGGAGATCAACACGACGCCGTTGATCGACGTGATGCTCGTGCTTCTGGTGATGCTCATCATCACCATTCCGATCCAGACCCATGCCGTGAAGCTCGACATGCCGCGCAACGTGCAGGCGCCGAAGCAGGAGCCGAAGGTGGTCGATCTCGAACTCGATTTCGACGGCACCGTCTTGTGGAATGGTGTTGCGGTGCCGGATACGGCAAAGCTCGACGAATATCTCAGATCGGCGGCGGCAGAGACGCCACAACCCGAAATTCATCTCAAGCCCAGCCGGCTGGTCAAATACGATTATGTGGCCCGGGTGCTGGCGGCTGCGCAGAGGCTCGGCGTCACCCGCATCGGCTTCGTCGGCAACGAACAATATATGGACTAGGCCGCACAGGCCCTTGTTCATCGAAACGTCGCGGTTAATATGTGAAATGGGAGGAGTTTCGCGCCGGACTTTCCGGCGTCAATGCCGGAGGCTCCATGGCGCAAGGCCCGAAACAACCAGCCCGTAAACGCCCCGCGCTCAAGGCGTCGAAGCGCAATCCGCGAAAACTCCTCGATGACGTGCCGCCCGCCGTTCCCGCGGCATCGCGCCGTCCCGCACCCGATCCTCTGGCCGCGCATCGTCACAATTGGTCGAGCCTCGACCGGCTGCTGCGGGCGACGGTCGCGCAATCGACGTTCGGCATCTCACCCGCCAGCGCCGGTCTCGCCGCCCTCGACTGGGCTCTGCATCTGGCAAGCTCGCCCGGCAAGCAACAGGAACTCACCACCAAGGCGGTGACCAAGACCGCGCGGCTCGCGACCCACGCCGCGCAGAGCGTGGGCGGCAAGAAGACGGAAGCCTGCATCGAGCCTTTGCCGCAGGACCACCGCTTCGACAATCCTGCATGGAGCAAGCCGCCCTTCGACAGCCTCTATCAGGGCTTCCTGCTGACACAACAATGGTGGCATGTCGCGACGACGGAGGTGCGCGGCGTCGACCGCCATCACGAGAATGTCGTTTCGTTCATGGCGCGCCAGGCGCTCGACATGATGTCGCCTTCGAACAACATTCTGACCAATCCGGTCGTGTTGAAAAAGACGCTGGAAACCGGCGGGCAGAACCTGCTGCAAGGCGCGATGAACCTGGCGGACGACCTGCAGCGCGGGCTCAGGAGGCAGGGGCCTGCGGGCGCCGAGGCCTTCCAGCCGGGCGAGACGGTGGCGGTAACGCCGGGCGAGGTCATCTTCCGCAATCGCCTGATCGAACTCATCCAGTACAGGCCGACGACGGAAAAGGTTGGCGCCGAGCCGATCCTGATCGTGCCCGCATGGATCATGAAGTATTACATTCTCGATCTGTCGCCGCAGAACTCGCTCGTCAAATATCTCGTCGATCGCGGCCATACCGTCTTCATGATCTCGTGGAAGAATCCGGACGCCGAAGATCGGGATCTCGGCATGGACGATTATCTGAAACTCGGCATTCTCGATGCCGTCGACGCCGTTCGCGCCGTGGTGCCGGAGCGGCAGATCAATGCCGTGGGCTATTGCCTCGGCGGCACGCTGCTATCGATTGCCGCCGCGTGGCTTGCCCGCGATGGCGACGGACCGTTCAACAGCGTTACGCTTTTTGCCGCCCAGACCGATTTCACGGAAGCGGGCGAGCTTCTTCTTTTCGTCGACGAAAGCCAGCTTGCGCTGCTCGAAGATCTTATGTGGGACAAGGGGTTCCTCGATACCAAGCAGATGGCGGGCGCCTTCCAGATGTTGCGTTCACGCGATCTCGTCTGGTCGCGCGCGGTGCAGGAATATCTGCTCGGCGAGCGCGAACCGATGAACGATCTCATGGCGTGGAATGCCGACGCGACGCGCATGCCCTATCGCATGCATAGCGAATATCTGCGCCGCCTCTTTCTCGACAATGAGCTTTTCGAAGGCCGCTTCACGGCGCTCGGCGTGCCTGTGGCATTGACGGATATTCGCGCGCCGATCTTCGCCGTCGCGACCGAGACGGACCATGTCGCCCCCTGGCGCTCTGTCTACAAGATCAACCTGATCGCGGATACGGATGTGACTTTCGTGCTCACGAGCGGGGGGCACAATGCGGGCATCGTCAGTGAGCCGGGCCATCCGCATCGGCGCTACCGCCTCGCGCATCGAAACGCCGCGGACAAGCATGTCGATCCCGAGCGCTGGGTGGAGGTGACGCCGGCAAGCGATGGGTCGTGGTGGCCGGCATGGGTGGACTGGCTCGAAGCGCATGGTGGCGAGAAGGTCGCGCCACCCGCCATGGGCGCGGCCGAATATCCGCTGCTCGAACCGGCGCCGGGCCTTTACGTGAAACAGGGCTGATCGCCGCCGGAGTCCTTGCGGCGCCAAAAATGCCGGCAGCCCGTCCGTTTCTGGCGAGCAATAATTCTTACGTTTTCGGCCGCCCTCGTTCTACTCTCCCGGCAAGAGCCGCAAAGGCACCGGAACATGGGAGGGAACGATGGAAAAGCCGCAGGCGAATGCGCCCAAAGAGGCGAGCGAGGCGACCTGCTATGCGCATGGCCACTTGCATGGCCATTTGCCGAAGGAAACGGGTGAGGATTTCGAGCTCGCACGGCGCGGTTTCATCGACACGATCCCCGATGCGAAATCGCTGAACGAGGCAGGTTTTCCCGTCTGGGACATGTCGACCTTTTCCTTCATCGAGGAAGGTAGCCCCGCGCCCGCGACCGTCAATCCGAGCCTCTGGCGGCAGGCGCAGCTCAATTCGATCCATGGCCTCTTCAAGGTCACGGAAGGCATCTATCAGGTGCGCAATTTCGACCTCTCGAACATCACCATCATCGAGGGCGAGACGGGCATCATCGTCATCGATCCGCTGATCTCGTCGGAGACGGCGCGGACGTCGCTCGCGCTCTATCGCGAGCATCGTGGGGAGCGGCCCGTCGTTGCGGTCATCTACACCCATTCCCATGTCGATCATTATGGCGGCGTCAAAGGCGTGTTGAGCGATGAAGATCTCGCGCGAGGCGACATTCGCATCATCGCCCCGGAAGGCTTCCTCGAAGAGGCGGTGAGCGAGAACGTGCTGGCTGGCAATGCGATGGGCCGCCGGGCGACCTATATGTATGGCGCGTTGCTCCCGCGCGGGCCCAAGGGCCATGTCGATTCAGGTCTCGGCAAGACCGTCTCGCTCGGTCAGGTGAGCCTCGTGCCGCCGAACGAGATCATCACCAGGACGGGCGAGACGCTGACTGTCGATGGCGTCGAGATCGTCTTTCAGTTGACGCCGGACTCCGAGGCGCCGGCGGAGATGAACTTCTTCTTTCCGCAGATGAAGGCGCTCTGCATGGCGGAGAACTGCTCCTGCCATATGCATAATCTCTACACGCCGCGCGGGGCGCAGGTGCGCGACGCGAAGTCGTGGAGCCATTATATCGACGAAGCCATCGATATTTTCGGTGGCAAGACGGAAGTGCTTTTCGCAAGTCACCATTGGCCGCGCTGGGGCCGCGATGTCGCCATCGCCTTCCTCGCAAAGCAGCGCGACATGTACAAATATGTTCATGACCAGACGCTGCGCCTGGCGAACCATGGACTCACTCCGCTTGAGATCGCGGAAGAAATCGCGCTGCCGCCGACGCTCGCCGAAGAATGGTACACGCGCGGCTATTACGGCACGCTCAACCACAATGCGAAAGCCGTTTATCAGCGCTATCTCGGCTGGTTCGACGGCAACCCGGCG
>JAJXZC010000781.1 GCA_021780275.1 Pseudomonadota bacterium | reverse complement strand
CACCAGCTGCCGTTCGAGGTCCTTGCGGTAGGCGATGTCGCGGAAGACGTTGACGAAAACGGGGTGACCGTCCTCGCGCGTGACGCTTGTCACGCCAAGCTCGACGGGAAATTCCGTGCCGTCGGATTTTACGCCGGTCACTTCCTGCAGGCCGCCGTCGACGTGATTGCTGACCCCGCCGCTGATGAAATCCTGCACTTCCTGCATGTATTGTATGGCGGTGTCGGGCGTCAGGAAGTCGCCGATCTTTTTCTGACGGATCGTCTGCCTGTCGTAGCCGAAAATGCTGCAGGCGCTTTTGTTGAAGGCGACGATGTCGCCCGCCGCATCTATGGTGATGAGGCCGTCCGCGACGCTGTTGAAGATGGCGTCCAGCTGCCGGGCCGCGGCGGTGCTTTGCTGTTCGGCTTCCTCGGCGCGGCGGAAACCTTCGTGCACCTGCAGCAAAAGGCTGTTCAGCGCCATGATCACCTCGCCCACCTCGTCGTCAGCGCCTTCGTGCCGGATGATGTAATTCTCCGTGTGGTGCGGGTCCTGGCTCGCGTCGACCATGGTCGAGATGATGTTTTCCATCGGCTTGAAGATGTTGAAAAAGATCACCGCGTTGATCAGCAATATCCCGCCGATGCCGAAAACGAGGAACAGCAAGGGAAACTTGCGGAAGTGCGCCGATTCCGTGAAAGCCCGCGCGGAGAGATCCGACGACTCCTCGTTGATCTTCGTTGAGATCGCGCGAAGATCATTGTCGATCACGGCGATCCTGCTATAGGCTTCGGCCATCACTTTTTGGCCCTGCTGCGGGTTGCCGCTGATATAATCGTTCATCGCCACGCGCGGCAGGTCGCGCATCATTTTATAGTTCTTCTCGACCGCCGCGCCTTCTGTCGTGAAATCCTCGAGGTTTTGCAGGTAGTCGCCGAACCTGCTGAGATTGCATCTAACGCCGCGCTCGGCGCTTTGGTCGGGGAGCTGGACGGGCGTTTTGCGCAGGCCGTTGTCGAGGATGGCGAACCAGAACTTGACGGCGCCGAAGCAGCTGATGGTGTCGGACAAGACGGCCTGATTGGCCATGATCCGGCTTTGGCTTTCGATCGACTTGTTGCTGGCCCGGGTCTGGGCGATGATGACCTTGTTGGCGTAGAACAAGCCCGCGAACATCAGGACGCAGATGCCGAGAAGCTTGGTGCGCGTTTTGAAGACGGTGACCTTTTTAAAGGATGTTTCCCGCCCTTTCAGCGGCTCCGCTGGCGGATTTTGCGACAACCTGTCGGATAACGGGCCATTGTCCATCATTGCTTTTCTTTCGTCTCCCCGCCGGAAAAATCCGGCTTTGCCAGTTATAAAGATTAACATCACTCTCTTAACAAATTCACAATATAATTTCCCACGGCTTCATATCCGGCTGAAAAAGAACGGAGTTTGCAGTCTTTAAAAGTAAAAAAACGGTTAATTTATGAATGTATTCTTTCCAACGTTATGCAGTTGTTAATCAATAATTCAAGAAAATGGAATAGAATGAATATCATATATAGCTTTCAGCGCGCATGCTGGAATCGTGGGGGTTCAGGCTGTGAAAAACAAACTGTCAGGATGGAATACGCCTCCTTTTCGCGCAAGGGCGACGGAAGGGATGCAGGGCGAGCCGCCACCGCATCTGGAGGGCGTTCCGCACATGTGGCGCAGCCGTTTGAGCTGGCGCATCACGCTGACCGTTTTTGCCGTGATCCTGCTCGTTCAGGGCGCGGCGCTTTATTATTCGAAACACAGCTTCGAGGCGACCCAACTGGCGCAACTGCGCGCCGTCGCGCGCACGGCCATCGTGCAGCATCTTGAAAAAACCACTTCCGAAAGCTTGCGGAGAAACGCCATTCCGCTTGATCTTGCCGCCGCCAGCCGCATCATGGCGACCAGCCCTGTGCGCGGCCTCACGATATACGGGCTTGACGACAACCAGATCATTTCCTACGGCGAAGGCACCACCTTGCCGCCGCAGGGCATAAAGAACTACCTGACCTCAGCGCAAAACAGATACGAAGTCGTCTACCGTCCTTCGGATATAAACAGCCCGTTCAACATCGTCGCCTCGATCGACTCGTCGCGGGTGCTCGCTGCGGTCGCGCGTTTCACGGAGAAATCCATCGTCATATTCCTTCTCATGGCGGGGCTTGTCACCAGCATCCTGATGCTCGTGCTCGGCCAGTGGCTGCTGGAGCCTGTATTGACGCTGCAGAAAAATCTCATTAACGCGGCAAAAAATCCCAAGGAGCCGGACATTCTCGGCGCGGGAAAGGAAGGACGCGACGAGATCGGCGTCACCTTGCGCATCGCCAACAGCCTGATCCGCAAAAACGCCTGGAACATAAAGCAAATGGAACGTCAGACGGAAGAGCGTATCCACCGCCTCGCCTATTACGATACGCTGACCGGCCTGCCGAACAGGATCCTTTTCATGGAAAAACTCGAAGAGGCGATCAAGCGCAAGGTCAAGGGAGAAAACAGGCGTCTCAGCGTGTTTTTTATCGACATCGACCATTTCCGCGATCTCAACAACACCATGGGGCAGGAAATAGGAGACCGGTTCCTCGAAGCGGTCGGCAGACGGCTGGTCGGCGCCGCGCCGGCCTCCGCCGTCGTGTCGCGGCTGAATGCGGATACGTTTGCCGTCATGACGCTTCTCGATTATACGGACCAGGATGGTTCGGAAATTCTCGGCCATTTTCTCGAGTCTCTCGCGGCGCCGGTCAATATCCTTCAGGAGGAATTCGCCGTGCGCGTCTCCGTGGGCGTGGCGACGGCGCCTTACGACGGCCACGATTCGCATGCCATCATGAAAAACGCCGACATCGCGCTCAGCCGCGCCAAGGACGACGGGCGCGACGCGATACGTTATTATTCCGACGATCTCGATCTCGCCGTGCACAAGCGTTTCCACCTTCTCGGCGATTTGCGCGAGGCGATGCAGACCGACCAGCTACAACTTTACTTCCAGCCGCAATTCGATCTTGCCACCGGCGCGATCGTCGGCTCGGAGGCGTTGCTGCGCTGGCACTGCCCCGACAACAGCCCGGAAGGCAGCCATCTCGTGCCGCTTGAAGAGTTCGTGCAGGTCGCGGAGCAAACCGGGCTCATCATTCCGCTTGGCGAATGGGTATTGCGCAGGGCCTGCAAGACCGGAAAGGAATGGCGGGACAAAGGCGGCGCGCCCATTTCCATCGCCGTCAACATCACCTCGATGCAGTTTCACCGCGGCGATATCGTCGCGTCTGTCGCGCGCATCCTCGGCGAGACGGGATTCGACGCCCGCCTTCTGGAGCTTGAGATCACGGAAAGCGTCTTCATGGAAGACATGCCGACGTCGATAGACACCTTGCGCCAGTTGCACGAGTTGGGGGTTCGCCTCGCCGTCGACGACTTCGGCACGGGCTATTCGTCGCTCGCGGCGTTGCGCTCCTTCCCCGTCGACCGGCTGAAGATCGACCCGTCGTTCATCCGCAACGCGCTGATCAACGAGGAAGACGCCGCCATCGTCAAGACCATCATTACCCTCGGCCACAGCCTCGGCGTGAAAGTGCTCGCCGAAGGGGTTGAAACCGCTTTCCACCTCTCGTTCCTCAAGGATCAGGGGTGCGACGAGGCGCAAGGCTTCCAGTATACCCGCCCGCTGCCTTCGGCCAGGTTCGAAGAATACGTGGCCGCCTATAACCGCGGGCTTGTGCGCGACAGATTGCACGTCGTCGGCAAGGATACCGCGTCATAGCAACGAAAATCATTGCTTTTTCGGGTTTTTGCGGGATATAAGAAGCCATGAAAAACAGTCCGGAAAGATACGTCGTCGCCGCCCTCTACGCGTTCGCCTCGCTTGACGGGCTGGAAGAATTGCGCGCAGAAACCGCTTCCGTCTGCGCGCGGCACGATATCTGCGGCACGCTGTTGCTGGCGGAGGAAGGCGTCAACGGCACGATCGCCGGCACGCGGGCGGGCATCGATGCCGTCCTCTCTTTTTTGCGCGCCTGCCCGGGATTGCATGACCTCGAACACAAGGAATCCGCCGCGGAAGAAACGCCTTTTCACCGCATGAAGGTGCGCGTCAAAAAAGAGATCGTTACCATCGGTTTGCCGGACGTGAACCCGAATGAAATCGTTGGCGCCTATGTCGATCCGCGCGAATGGAACGCGCTGATTTCGGATCCTGAAACCATCCTTATCGACACGCGCAACGATTACGAAGTCGCCGTCGGCACGTTCAGGGGCGCGGTCAATCCCGAAACGCAAAGCTTCCGCGAATTCCCTTCCTACGTCGCGCGCAACCTCGACAACCAAAAACACAGGAAAGTCGCCATGTTCTGCACCGGCGGCATCCGCTGCGAAAAGGCCTCGGCCTACATGAAGAAGCTCGGGTTCGAGGAAGTCTATCACCTCAAGGGCGGCATCCTCAAATATCTTGAAACGGTGCCGGAAAAAGACAGCCTGTGGCAGGGCGAATGCTTCGTCTTCGACCGCCGCGTGACGGTGAAGCACGGGCTGGAAACAGGCTCTTACGCGCTTTGTCCGTCGTGCCGCCGCCCCGTCGGCGCGGAAGACAAAAAGAGCCCCAAATATATCGAAGGCGTCGCCTGCCCGTGTTGCCACGACATCCTGACGCCGGAGAAAAAAGCCGCGGCGGCGGAGCGTCACAAGCAGGTGCTGCTGGCGGAAGAACGCGGCGAAAAGCACATCGGCGCAAGGCAGCGGTGACGCCTGGCGGTTATAAAGTTCCGGCTTCGTCGTTCGCTGCATCGTTTGAATTCACAGGGCGCGCCTCGCGCCCTGAATCGCCGGGCGTTTCGCGCCCTGAATCTATGTGCGGCGTTTCCTGCATGCGGGATTTCTCGCGCTGGATGCGGTATTTCCTGCTGAAATTTTCGCTGTCGCCGTATTCGATGAAATCGTTGTAGCATCTGTGCGCGCCGGTCACCTTGCGGGCGTGCTTGATCGGGCACCAGAACTGCTCCGTGCGGCAGGCGATCTCGCGGGCGTAGGCGATCACGCCGTTGGCGTATTCGCAATAGATGCAGTTGACCTTCTGGATGATGTTGAGATAAGCGAGATATTTCCTGTCCATGACGATGAATTCCGCGCGCTTCACCCGCGGTATGCGGTAAACGCGGAAGTTGACGTGCTGGTAGACGGTCATGAAAAGATCCAGCAGCGCGATCGGCACGATCAGGCTGTAAATCAGCGGCGCGGTGATCACGGCGCCGAGTTTGGAATCGATGAGGAACTTTGAGAGCTTCATCCGCGCCAGGCGGTGGCGCAACACGGCCGCCTGTTCGAAGACGACCTTGCCCTGCTCGATACTGTAGCGGAATTTCTTGCGCCGTTCTTCCGCGTTCTTGTCGAATTCTTCTTGCAGTTCGGCGACTTTTTCGCGGATTTTGACGACGAATTTATCTATTTTCATTTTATATATTCCGTAAAATATATGCGCGTGTCATTCCGCTATTTTATATGCT
>JAJXZC010000594.1 GCA_021780275.1 Pseudomonadota bacterium | reverse complement strand
TGGGCATTCCTCGCGCGCGGGCGGCAAGCGCCCGACACAAAATTCCTTGTCGCTTCGGGTCCGCCGCTTCGCTCCGGCCTTGCGCCTTCAACGGCGCCACGGTTCGGCTCCGCCCTTTCCGGTCATTGTCGTCAAACCCATCGCAACGGGGCGCCGCCCCAACGATGGAGAGCAAGATGATGAACCTCGCAGAATTCACGATCCTCGGTCGCGTTGGCAAGATCAAGCCGTTCGAAGGCAAGACCAGCGTCACGATCTGCGCCAACTACCCCTACCGAAACAAGGAGGGAGAGAAGGGTAGCTCGGCGCACTGGAACGAGGTGACGATCTTCGGCGAAGCGACGCGCGGATACATCGCCAGCTTCTGCCACGAGGGCGATCTGGTCATCGCAAGGGGCCGGATCAAGCAGAACAGCTTCACCCGCAATGGCTCGACCGTCTACAGCGTGGACCTTCTCGCGGAGGAATTCTCGGTCCTCGCATCGAAAGCCGAACGCCCCGCCGCCGCCGACCCGGCGCCCAAGCCGAAGGCCAAAGCGCGGGTGAAGTGATCCCGGCCGAGGGGGTGGCGCGAGCCGCCCCGTCGGCCCACCTGGGCCGGTTACGTTCCGCCAGCGTCAGTTGGCGACGACTCCGAGAGGCGTCGTCACTGTGCTCGGCGTCGCATTGTCAACCTCGCTTAGGTCAAGAGTCGATTTGCATCGATGGAGCTTGCTGAAAGCGACGAACTGTCGGATGAACTCAACCGCGCGCGTATGGATCGTCCCATGCAATCGCCAAGCTTACAGCGTTGCGCCTAGGGGCTTGGACATCTTGAAGCCGAGCGATTTCGAAGCGGGAATTTTCAGCGTCTCTCCAGTTCTCGGATTGCGCCCCTCGCGAGCGGGGCGCTCCTTGACCGCGAAACGACCAAAGCCGGTGATCGCGACTTCGTCGCCACGCTTGGCAGCCTCGACAATTGAAGCGACAATCGAGTTGATGACTTCCTTCGCCTTGGTCTTGGAAATGTCATTGGCGTCGGCGACGGCGTCTATGAGTTCTGTCGTATTCAAGGAATTGTCCTTCAAGGTTTGTCTTCGTCTCCGCGCGTCCGCTTGACGGCGTAGGCGGGCGTCCGGAACGGGCGTCTCTATAGGATGTCGCGGCCGGAATTCCAAAACGTTCGAGTCGTCCGTGGTGAAGTAGTCGACCGCGCCATCGCGACCATCCACGGCTTCCGCTTCGACTCCACGCCAACGCCTGGAAGCGCTTCGTCATCGACCCCGTATTCCCTGCGGTCCGGCCCCCGGTCGTTGACGCTCCTGCCCCATGACGACCTCCTTCTCGCATTTGAGCGTGGTCGGCGGATTCGTCGTTGTCGAGGCCGTCATGAGCTTGCGACAATCGACCGAAAATTCCTCGCGCCGGCGCGGAAATCCCACTCCCCGGCGCGATGAGCATGAAGCCGTGGGGTCGCGACGATAGATTGGGGCGAGCCTTCCTCGCCTCAGTTAGGTCGAGGCAGTCTCAAAGGCGGCGCCGATGCAGGAGTCGGGCCTGTTTCCGATGATGATGACCGTCCCGGTGAGCCCTCTGTGTCCTGACGCATCATCTCCTCGGTTACTTCGAAGACCATCCCTTTCTCCTTGACGCCTTTGTCCGGGCCTCGATCGCCTATGCCGTCAACCCCGCAAGGGGGTTCCCCTGCGCTGCGCTCCGGTGACGGCGGCGCTCGGTCCCTTCCTTTGGGCGTCATCGGGGATGGTCCCCGAGCCACCTGACGGAGACGACACAATGGCCACCATCGCGACGCTCACCCAGAAGGCCGACGGCAACCTCGAGGGTACGCTGACCACCCTCAACATCACCGCTGCGATCGCGATCCTCCCCAACGCCCGCAAGACCAAGGACACTGCGCCCGACTATCTCGTCGTCTCGCGCAAGAACGGCTTCGAGCTCGGCGCGGGTTGGAACCGGATCTCGAAGAACACCGGCGAGGAATACATTTCGGTCTCGCTTTCGGCGCCCGAGTTCGGGACCATCTACGGCAACGTCGCCCCGGCGCCCGGGGACGACGCCACGAAGAAAGTCATCATCTGGAACCCCGTGAACGGGTGACGACCGGCCGGCCCCGCGATTCCGCGGGGCCGGTTGCTTTCGCGTTCCTCAGGTCGCAAGCGCCCTGTCGCCGACTCTGACGTTTCGTCTCCGCCATTGGCCGCGAGACCCGGAAACGCCGGTATCGAGGCCAACTGGATCTGGACTGCGACGAAATTCGTCTGTTCTGGCGGATCGATCGTGGCGGCCTTAGAAGCCTTCCAAAGGTTTGCCGCCTGCGGCGCGGCCGAGTGTCCTGGGCTTGGGTTGATGCAGCCGTCGGCGGACGTTCGCTCTGAGGGCATTTCTCACGTCTTTGTCGACAATGGCGAGGTCAAACCACTCGGGGTCGAAATGGCCGCCGCACCATCGCTTCATGTCGCCGTGTTCGGGATGGCGAGGATCGGCCATGATCGCGAGAAATGCCTCGTAACCAGAGACGCCACCCACGTCTTCCGGGGGCCTCGCTCGGGCGCCGTCGACGCAGGTCCCCAGCTTCGGCTCAATATCGAGCGCCAGCACATCCTCGATTTCAACCGTGTGGCGCCAATTGTCGCCGAAATCATAGACGTAGGCGAACGCCGTCCCGTCTTCGCGGCCAAAATCTCGTAGCCTCACCTCGCGCTCATCGAACACGCGCGGACTGTCTTCGAACGCCATATCCTCGTCATCCGGGTCGCCGTAGCGCAAGCCGCCGATGCGAAACTCGTGAAGGTGAGCGTTCCACCAATTGAAAGCCGCCTGGATCGCCAGATGAAGCTGATCGAGACGCCAGCTCAGCGGCACAACCAACCGTCGCCAGACCAGGGGTTCGACGTCATCTATCGTGACGCGGAGTCTCACCGCGTTGAGTTCCTTGTAGAGCATCGCTTGAATTTGCCCGTCGCAGCCGTTGACGTCAATTCGCCATCAGCGCCGAAAGGCGAATCCGCGGGCAGGAACCGAAGCTCTCGGATGGTTAGGCGGCATTTTTTAGGAGACAAGTCGATAGGCGCGCCCGACCTTGCGGCCGGTCGGGCTCTAGTCGTGGCCAAACGCCACTCCCCAAGCCGGCTGCGCCGTCTTGGCCTGCGGTGACGATCCCGCGCGCGAGTTTGGCGACTTCGGCGTCTCGATCCTCGCCGACGCCGGGCGCAGTTTGGAGGGCAAGCGTGTCGCGACAGTGGATTTCCAACCTACTCCGTGGGCTCGTGTTCGCGAGGAATTCCTCAAGGGGCGCGCAACTGCGTTGCTCCCGCGAGTTCATCGTTTCTGAACGACCGTGGCGTTTCGATCAGGCTCCCTTCGACGCCATGACCAATCGCTTGCGATGCTACAGCCGCTCCGCGCGTACGAACTCCTCCGCGATAACCTGAGCCAAAGTCCGCGCATTGATCGGATATGCGAATCGTTGCGGACCGAATGATTCGAAATATGCGTTGGACGGCGTCGCGCTCGTTGGCGAGAATCGTCTCTATGACGAATGTCCGCGAAGGCGCCTCCGGCAAATTGCAAATGCTGGTGCTCGAGCGAATCGATCCGAGCTGCAATATGGCTCGCTTCTATGTGCTCGCGATCGAGCCCACATTGTTCGGCGATGCCGCGCTGGTGCGCGAATGGGGACGGAAAGGTTCCCTCGGGCGTCGTCGCCTCGATCTTCAAGCGGACGCCGCCAGCGCGGGGGAGGCGCTTGACGCCTGGTTGAAACGAAAAGCGCGTCGTGGCTATCGGGTCTCGGCGTCACACTTCTTGTCCTGATCAGCGCCGATGGGCAAGATGGCGGAGCGAAGTCTCCAATGGGCAAGCGGCCGCGAATTCAAAGCGGGCGACGGATATCAGTGGATTCGCCGCGCGAGCTCGAAAAAACCGTTGAATCGATCGCCCGGTCGAGGCAATTTTGATGCGTGATGGATCACGCCCAACTCGAACTGTTCGCAGATCATACCCCGCTCCCGCCAGCCTCGACTCGCGAGGCGGGGCGCCGAATGGACGCGGAGGAATTATCGGACGCGGCGTTGATCGCCGCCATTCCCGATGCATCGCTTGCCGACGCGCAGGCGCTTGCCGCCGAGGCGGGGCGGCGGGGGCTTGGCGATGCAACGCCAGCGCTCGCCGCCCTCTGCAATCGCTTCGTCGGTTTTGGCGTCGACCGCCGCATTCCCGAGCAGATCGCTGCGCTCGACGCCCTTTGCGTAATTGGCGGCGCAGAAGCGTCGCGATCGTTAAGTCGGATGATCGCCAGGGGAATCGTGCAAGGCCCAAACCTCGCAGCGGCAGTGATCGCGGCGGCGCGGCTTGGCGTCAACCTGCATTCCGATGTCGCGTTACCGCTTCTGCGACATGCCGAGCCGTCGGTGCGCGCGGCGGCATGCGCCTGCGTGCGCGCCGGCGGCGAAATCGTGGCGACGCTGATCGAACTGCTTACCGACCTCAACGGCGAAGTCGCAACCGCCGCCGCCTGCGCCTTGGGGCGAATGGGACGCATCGAGGCGCTCAATCTATTGAAGCGCCGTATCGTTGCAATGCCTTCGCCGCGCGTGATTGAAGCGTTGGCTGGCGTCGCTGACGAAGAAGCCATCGTCTTTCTCGCCCGGCTTGGCCGAAATCGGCCCGAACTGGCGGATGCCGTTCTCTTGGCGCTCGACGAGATCGATCACGCAAAAGCGGCGGTCGCCGCCTCGCGGCTCAGATCCTTGCTTACCTCCTCTGATCGACATTGATGTATCGATCCGGTGGATTCTGAGCCGTCGCCTCGTACCCTGACGAAACTGTATGCGCCGCAGCGCCGCTGCCTTGACTGACCGCCGTTGAGCCTGCGGCGGCGCGCGGAAAATATCGAGGCACACCGCGTTGGCGGATGGGGCGGCTCGCGCCACCCCCTCGGCTTCGAACCGGCTGTGATCCTTCTTCTCGTCACCGCGCCCTGGAGCGTAACGGTCATCTTTCGGGGGCCGATTACCCCTCGTCCTCGAAGTCCCGTAACAAGCGTTCGCCAGATGTGGAATTAGCTGACTTCGCTCCTGCGCCCGTTTGCCGTCGATCGTCGTGTAACTTGCCGAAGCTAGCGCTATATCCGCGCGATTGGCTTTCAGATCGCCACGACCGCATTCCAAGGCGCCGCGTGATCTCGCCCGTTCCGGTTGGGACCGTAGCCGCTGAAACCGAGCGTGACGATTGTCCTCGAACGGCTTGATCTTGCCGACGCGAATTTTCCGGTTTCGTGAAGGTTCGGTTTCTCATCTCTCTCCGGTCGAAGCGTCGCCCCGGTTGCATGGGTGTTTTCCTATGACCGTCGGCCGAAGCCAAAACCCTACGCTCTCGAGAATTTTCCCCTGCCCGCTGGGCATTCCTCGCGCGCGGGCGGCAAGCGCCCGACACAAAATTCCTTGTCGCTTCGGGTCCGCCGCTTCGCTCCGGCCTTGCGCCTTCAACGGCGCCACGGTTCGG
>JAJXZC010000337.1 GCA_021780275.1 Pseudomonadota bacterium | reverse complement strand
CATTGATGCGGTGATAGGCGAGCGCGATCTTCAGCGCCGACTCGTCGGCTTCCGAACCGGAATTGCAGAAAAGCACGTGGTCGAGATCGCCGGGCGCGAGGTTCGCGATGCGGCTCGCGAGCTCGAAGGCCTTGGGGTGGCCGAACTGGAAGGTCGGCGCGAAGTCGAGTTCGGCGGCCTGGTCCTGAATGGCCTTCACGATGTCTTCGCGGCAATGGCCCGCATTGCAGCACCAGAGGCCGGCCGTGGCGTCGAGCACTTCCGTGCCGTCGGGCTTGTAATAATGGACGCCCTTGGCGCGCGCGATCATGCGCGGCTCGCGCTTGAACTGGCGGTTGGGCGTGTAGGGCAGCCAGTTCGACTCGAGGTCGTTCGGCGCGGCGGCGTCGGCGCTCATGGAAGGTCACTCCTGTTGACGAAAGCCTTACAATTCAAAGCCTCAGGCGTGGGCAAATCAAGGGGTTTCGGGCGTGACTTTGGCTGTATGTCGAGTATTTTAAACGCCATGGCAAAGGGCGCGACGAAGAGCGGGAAGAGTGCGGCGAAACCGGCGGCGGGGAATTTCCGCCGCGCCCATGGCGCTGCGCAGATGCCCGCCTCGCTGGATATCGACGGAGAGATGCCCGACATCGGCGCGCGCCTCCGCGCCTTCCGCACCATGCACGGGCTTTCCCAGCGCGAACTCGCCAAGCGCGCGGGCGTGACCAACGGCACCATTTCCCTCATCGAGCAGAATCGGGTGAGCCCGTCCCTCGGCTCGCTGAAAAAGGTGCTCGACGGTTTCCCCATTTCCATCGCCGATTTCCTGACGCTGGAATTGAAGCCGCGCACGAGGGTTTTTTATCAGGCCAAGGAACTGCGCGAGATCGCGGGCGGGCCCATCTCCTTCCGTCTGGTCGGGCGAGACACGCAGGGCCGCGCCATCCAGATGATGCATGAGCGCTACGCCCCCGGCGCCGACACGGGTGACGACATGCTCTCCCATATCGGCGAGGAGAGCGGCATCGTCGTCTCGGGGCTCATCGAACTGACGGTGGGCGGCGAGACGCGCAAGCTCATGCCCGGCGACGCCTATTACTTCGACTCGCGCCTTCCCCACCGCTTCCGCAACCCCGGCACCATCGACTGCGTCATCGTTTCGGCCTGCTGTCCGCCGAGCTTTTAACGAAGTGCGTCAACGATCTGTGGTGTTGATGGTGCGCTGGATGAGATCGAACACATGGCGCACATCCTCTATGGCGAGAAATTGCGGCGTCGGATCAAGTGCCGGGCTCCACATCGACGTAGAAGAGCCGAATCGAATGCTGCCGCACCCATTGGCGCCTTGCTCAATTTCGATATTGGGAAGCTGATTGAGGTTGGCCGCCATGAAACGCGCGAACGGTCCCGATCTGTCGATCATAATGCGCTTATTCGTAACGGCATAATTGGTGTTTCGTCTGATCCACGCATCTGTCACGAAGCGCCCAACGACCATGTAGAGTCCAATAAGTACGAACATCAATCCCCATAAAATGAAGAATATCGATGCCTTGTCGCTCTGGCTTGCCATGAATGTCCAGACAATCGCAAAGCCGCACCACATCACGCTGAAGGGAATGAGGAAGATGTCGCTAGCAGTCAGGAGAAGGCCGCGACGCGGTCTTCCCGACCAGAGGATACGTTCTCCGCTGAGTAGCCGACCTGCAAATGCATCTTCGTTCATCTGTGCCCCGCGTATTGGAGTCTCGGCCAAGTTGAACCGAATCCGCTCGATCCTTGGTCAGGATAATTGATGTATCCCAAAGCGTCCTAGACCAAGTTTGGTTGTGTTGCAGATGTGGTGGAACATTCATCGGGATTTTGAGCGTATTTGTCATGGCCCGGCTTGACCGGGCCATCCAGGTCTTTACTACCGAAGTGTCGCGAAGACCTGGATACCCCGCCTGAAGCGGGGCATGACGGGCAAAGGTGGGAAGCGGGGCTTGCGTGACGCGAGGTAATCGAGCTGGCCCATGACAAGCCCCTCCATATTTGCCATGGTCCCGCCCGGAGGAACCCAGCATGACCCAGAAGAAATCTCTCGCCACGCTTCTTGCCGAACCCGGCATCATCGTCGCGCCCGGCGCCTATGACGCGCTGTCGGCCAAGGTCGCCGCGCAGGCAGGCAGCGCCGCCGTTTACATGACGGGCTTCGGCGTCGCCGGTTCCACGCTCGGCCTGCCCGATATCGGTCTCATGTCCGCCACCGAAATGGCAGACCGCGTTCGCGCCATCGCGGATGCGGCGAACCCTGTGCCCCTCATCGCGGATGGCGACAATGGTCATGGCGGCCCGCTCAATGCCGCGCGGCTGACGCGGCTTTACGAGGCGGCGGGCGCGCAATGCATCCAGCTTGAGGATCAGGTTTTCCCGAAACGTTGCGGCCATATGGAAGGCAAGGAAGTCGTTTCGACCGAAGACGCGGCGCAGAAGATTCGCGCCGCTGCCGAAGCGCGCAACTCGAAGGACTTCAAGATCATGGCGCGCACCGATGCCCGCGCGACGCATGATCTCGACGAGGCGTTGCGGCGCGGCGAAGCCTTCCTCAAGGCGGGCGCCGACATTCTCTTCATCGAGGCGCCGCGCGACATGGCGGAGCTTGAGCGCGTCACCACGACGTTCAAGGGCGTGCCGCTGCTGGCGAACATGGTCGAGGATGGCAAGACGCCCTATCTCTCGACGAAGATTCTGGAGGAGCTTGGCTTCAAGATCGCCATCTTCCCGGTCGCGGCTCTTCTCGCCGTGACGAAGCGCTTGCAGGACGTCTATGCGACGCTCATCAAGGGCGAGGGTCTGCCCGCGGACGATACCCGCGTCACCTTCCAGCGTTACAATGAGATCGTCGGCCTGCCGGAAATGCTTGCCAGCGCGGCGCGTATCGCAGCCGAGGGGAAGTGATGCCAAACTGGTCGAACATTCTGAAGCGCATCGCGGCGGGCGAGGTCGAAAAAGCCCCGCCGCATGTGACGGCGCTCAATCTCTATGCGGGCAAGCTCACCGTGATCGAACCGGGCCGCATCCGCTACGACTGGCCCGTCGATCCGCAATACATGAACCCCGTCGCGATCTTCGGGGGCTATCTCGCAACGCTCGCCGACCAGACCTGCTCCTTCGCGCTGATGACCATGCTGAGGGACGACCAGAACTTCACCACCAGCGATTTGCAGATGCATTTCTTCCGCCCCGTGACGGAAGGCATTCTCGCCTGCGAAGGCCATGTGGTGAATGTCTCGAAGACGCAGGCCTATGTGGAAGCGACTTTCACCAATGCCGACGGCAAGATCGCGCTGAAGGCGAGGGCGGTGGAGCGGATTATTCCGGCTTAAGGGGACTGAGATGACCGAGGACGTTCTGACAAAGCTCGCGCTCTTCATCTATTTTTCAATAGTTGGGGTCGCCTTTGTCAGTGGGTTCGTCTTGCAATGGCGATTGAGGCTGCGTCACCGCGACGTCTGGATCGAACTTGGACGTTCGACAATTGGCAATCAGGGTATTGCGACTAGCCTGAAAAACATTCGCTTCCTTTTCACGGGCCGACATCGTGAGTTGAACGATTCACTCGTGACATGGTTGACTTGGATTGGTCGCGCAGCATTCGCGTTGACGGTTGTGACGCTGATCTTTTTTCTAGGATTTGTGCTGGTTGCCGCTTTGCAGCGGGCACCATCAGCCCTCACCTCCAGCGACGCGACCATCACTACTGGCAGAACGCCCATGTTCACGCATGATGCTGCAGGTTGGAAATTTCATCGCCCGCATGATCGGGACCTCTTCCTGCTCGTGTCTGTCCTTTTCTATCTCGGTGTCGTCCGGTCATTTCTTGTCCGCCTGATGCGAATGCACGCGGATGTCTGGAGAGAGCTTGGCGAGCCGCTATTCTTCCTCAACAACACACCCAAAAACGGTCTTCGCGTTGTGGGGTTTGTCATGAGCGACCGGCACAGGGCGATGAATGATCTCCCGCTGAGTATCTATGTGTATGCCATGCGAGTTCTTGCCATCTTGGGCATTGCTTTGCTCGTCTGGCCGGAAGACAGCTCAAGATTTTTCAGCTGACCGGAGTCTGTCCCTAACTACCTCCCGGCATAAGACGTGGATGGCCGGGTCAAGCCCGGCCATGACGTTCAGTTGTGAGGTGTCACTCCACCCACTTCCTCCACGCTCGCGCGAATGCGCCCGAACGCTTCGCCTCTGCGACCCACGCATCGACGGCGCGTTTCAACTCCTCATCCTTCGGCATGAGGTAAGCCTTCTCCGCATGGTCGAAGGGCCGGTCGGGATGCACGGCGCAGAGTGTCGGGTGGAGCTTCGACTGCACCCGCGTTTCCACGGCGTCGGTAATCATCAGGTCGGCGCGCCCCGCCACGATCTCGTCGAAGATCGTGCTGTTGTCCTTGTGGAGGATCACCGTCGCGCGATGGATATGGGCGCGGGCGAATTTCTCGTTGGTCCCGCCCGGATTGACGACGAGGCGGACGCCGGGCCGGTCGATCTGTTTGAGCGTCTCGAACCGCTCCACCAGCGAGCAGCGCGTGATCGGCGTTTTCCCGTCGCTGAGGACCGGCGCCGAAAAGAGCCCGATCTTCGCCCGCGCGGGTGTCACCGAGACGCCGCCCATGGCGATGTCGAACTTGCCCGCCTCAAGGTCCGCCGAAAGCGTCGGCCAGCTCGTCTTGACGAAGCGGGGCTTGAGCCCCAGCGAAGCCGCCAGCGAGCGTCCGAGATCGACGTCGAGCCCCGAGAGCTTGGCCCCTTCGAGGTTCGAAAAGGGCCGGTAATCCCCGGTGAGCCCGATCCGAAGCTCGCCTGCCGCCCGGATGGCGTCGAGCCGGGCCCCCGCACCCGCCGGAAGGGGGAGCGCGAGCGCCATCAGCCCGAGGAAAAGCGCCAGAACCCGAAAACCCATTACCCGTTCCTCCAAGTCGATCCTGCCCCGGAACCTAACCTGGCTAGTCCAGGCCGGGGATAAGTGCCCTTTACTGGACTGTTAGAGGGCCTGCTGCTAGAAAGCGCCCCATGAAAATGCGTCATTTGAGCCGTTTTGCCATAGGGCCCGCGCGAATTAGCGGCCCGGCCTGCCGCTGAGGGTCCCAAGGGCCCCGATCCAGCGCTTCGGGCCGGGACGAGAACCCATGACGCAAACCCCGAACTGCTCGAGACCCTGATGGCCAGCGACAGCAAGACCGATAACGAGACGCCCGCCCGCGATTACCGCGAGACGATCTTTCTTCCCGAAACGCCCTTCCCGATGAAGGCAGGCCTTCCGCAGCGCGAGCCCGAATGGCTCGCCCGCTGGGAGAAGATGGACCTCTACGGGCGCCTGCGCCTCGAAGCCAAGGGCCGCGAGCCCTTCATCCTTCATGACGGCCCGCCCTATGCGAACGGCAACATCCATATCGGCCACGCGCTCAACAAGACGCTGAAGGACATCGTCGTCCGCTCGCAGCAGATGATGGGCAAGGACGCCAATTACGTTCCCGGCTGGGATTGC
>JAJXZC010000176.1 GCA_021780275.1 Pseudomonadota bacterium | reverse complement strand
CCGGCACCATTGACGATGCAGCCGATCTCGCCGTCGAGACCGATATAATTGAGATTGTGCTCAGCCGCCTGCGCCTCGCGCGGATCCTGCTGCGAGGCATCGTGCATGGCCGCGATATTGGGGCGGCGGAACATGGCGTTGTCGTCGAACGACATTTTCGCATCGAGCGCGAGGATCTTGTCGTCCGCGGTCAGGACCAGCGGATTGATCTCGAGCATCAGCGCGTCGCAATCGCGGAAGGCGCGATAGGCGGACAGGATCGTCGTCGTCGCGCGGGCGACCTGCTTGATGTTCAGCCCGAGCGCGAAGGCAATCTCGCGCGCCTGGAATGCCTGCAGGCCGACGGCCGGCTCGACGACCACCTGGATCACCGCATTCGGGTCGGTCTTGACGATCTCTTCGATTTCCATGCCGCCGTGCTGCGAGGCGATGACGCGGACGCGCTCGGCTTTGCGGTCGAGGACGAAGCCGAGATAGAATTCCCGCTCATAAGGCGAGGCGACTTCGATATAGACGCGCTGAACCGGCTGCCCGTCCGGCGCATTCTGCGTGGTGATGAGCCGCTTGCCGAGGAGGTCGTGCGCGGCCTGGCGGACTTCCTTATAATGCGAGCAGAGCTTGATGCCGCCGGCCTTGCCGCGGGCGCCGGAATGGATCTGCGCCTTCACCGCCCAGCGCGAACCGCCGAGTTCGGTTGCGACATAGACCGCTTGTTCCGGCGTAAAGGCCACCGCGCCCGGTGCTACCGCAACGCCGAACTGCGCCAATAATTGTTTCGCCTGATACTCGTGAATATTCATTGCGGCCGAACCTCCGGGGCACTCAATCTGCAAAGTCGTTAGCCGAGTTTATGAGGCTTCGCCAGATAGCAAAGCGGGAGAGGCGCACGAAGCCCTTGTCGCTGGGCGCTTTTTTCGCGTTGCGGAATCGCGCCCTCGGCGCCGCCCGGCGGACGCTTTTGCATCGGAGGGAGAGGGCAATTGCGACCTGCGGCAGCGGCGCGACGCGCCGCCCCGGCCAAGAAAACTGCGCTAACGTGCCGCAATTTTTTTGCAGTGCCATATAAGGCTCAGCTTGCAGACCGCTGCGAGTTTAAGCAGGAAGAGATGAAACAAAAACTTCATGCCATGGGGAGCGCGAATGGTCGAATTGCCTGTTGAGGATGAGAGCCGGCTTCTGCCAGCCCGGTTGGTCGAGGGCTACGAAGTGTTTTTGCGCGGCCGCTTCCGCCGCGAACAGGATCGCTATCGCGAGCTTGCCGATCACGGCCAAAGCCCAAAAGTGCTCCTCATCGGCTGTTGCGACTCGCGCGTCTCGCCCGAGGTGATCTTCGACGCCGACCCCGGCGAAATTTTTGTGCTGCGCAATATCGCCAATCTGATCCCGCCCTACGAGCCGGACAGCGAACATCACGGCACCTCGGCGGCGCTCGAATATGCGGTGAAGGTGCTGAAAGTGGCCCATATCGTCGTCATGGGCCATGCGATGTGCGGCGGCGTGCGCGCCTATGTCGAGACCCAATCCGGCGAGGCGGTGAAGCTCGCGCCGGGCGATTTTATCGGCCAATGGATTTCGCTGCTCGCCCCGGCGGCGCGCAAGCTCGGGCCGCGGACCGAGCCGATGGCCGACTATGCGGAAAAGCTCGGCCGCGCCGCAATCATCGACTCGCTCGCCAATCTGCGGACCTTTCCCTACGTCCGCGAGGCGGAACAGGCGGGCGCGCTCGCCTTGCACGGCGCTTATTTCGGCGTCGCCGACGGGCGCCTGCTGGGGCTCGACGAGGCGACGGGGACTTTTTCGCCGCTCGCCGCCAAGGCCCACGCCGCGGCGCTCGGCACGCCGAGGTTTTAGAACGGCACGCCCCGACGACCCCTTCGATTTGTTGCGCTTCGCCGAGGCGCAGGCGCCGGTCTATGCGCGCGTCTGCGCCGAATTGCGCGCCGGGCGCAAGGCGACGCATTGGATGTGGTTCGTCTTCCCGCAGATCGCCGGTCTCGGTCTGAGCTCCATGGCGCAGCGCTATGCCATCGGCTCGGCCGCCGAGGCGCGCGCCTATCTCGCCCATCCCCTGCTCGGTGCGCGGCTGCGCCAATGCACCGACCTCACCTTGCAGATCGAAGGCCGTTCCGCCCAGGCGATTTTCGGCAGTCCCGACGACCTTAAGTTTCGCACATCGATGACCTTGTTTGCCGCCGTCGCCGAACGGCCCTCGCTCTTCGACCGGGCTCTGCAAAAATATTTTGCCGGCGAGGCCGATCCCCGCACTTTGGCAATCCTTACGGCCACGCGCGGGAGACCGGCGCCCGATGGTCCGGCGGGGCATTGACCCGGCTCGGGCCCCTGCGGGCATGGACGGCGCGTCCAGATTTAGGATTGACATCGATTTTTCGCTGAGGCGGACTACGCTCCGTGCCCGGTCATCAAGGTCGGAGATTTTTCATGCTTAAATTATTCCGCAGCGCATTGATCGTCATCACGCAATCCGCAGGGCTTCTTGTGGCGGCATCTTCGCTGGCTTATGCGGCCGATTGCGCCAGCCTGCAGAAAGGCAATGAGGTTTTTGCGGACAGTTTCGCCGATAATACCGGCGGCTGGCCAACCGATCCCGATGCAACCATCGACAAATCGGGCCTGACCCTGCATCTCTACGCCCCGAACAGCTCTTGGGTCTATCTCAACAATACGTTCAACGCGAGCGACGGCGATTATTGCCTGGAAGGCCTTGTGCCGAAGCCGGCGGCGGCCAATAACGCCTCCTATATCGGCCTCGCCTTTTTGGCCAAGGACGCCAGCACGTTCGACGTTCTGCAAGTCGACAGCTCCGGCGGAATCCAGCTCTGGCGAAAGGTCTCCGGCACCTGGACGCAGGTCGCCAATCTCTCGCGTCCGTCGCTCGTGCCGACGGCCGGCTCGCCCGTCGTTCTTCGTGCCGTCGTCAAAGGCACGCTGATTTCGGTCTCGGTCAACGGCACCGATTTGCAGAAAGTCCGCATCCAGGTGCCGAGCGGGCCGCTCGAATTCGGCATCTACGCCCAGACGGAGAGCAATGTGGCGAAACCCGGCGTCGGCGTTCAGGTCACGAAATATCGCGTGACCGCCGGCGAGTAGGCGCGCCACAGCGGAACGTCATGAGGGACGCGCGGGCGTTGCTCATCCGTCGCTTCTCCCTTCGCCGAGGTGGTGCGCCGCTATAAGCCGGCGGGCCGCCTCCTGCGCGCTGGGCGCTTCACGGAATTTTCAGTCCCTTGATTCGCGGATTTGATGCGTGAGTGCCGAAGGAGCGGCCGCGGCGTTTTGGAAGCGCTGCTCCAGTTTGCTGCAATTCATCAATTGCGAACGATAAAATTGCGCGGGAGGCTCTCCGATGTTTCACATCGGCAATCCGATTGCTGTTTTTGTTTTTCTTCTCGTTTTGGCAATTTTCTTGACGGTAAAAGGGCGTGGCAGGATTCAGAATTTCGGACTCGCCGGCACAAGCATTCTGGCAGTCCTTTCTCTATGCGAGGTTGCTGCGACGATCTGGGAACCGCCGCACCCGTCCCGCACGATTGCCGACCTCGATAAATCAGGCGGCAAGCTCATCGATCATCGCCCTGTCGTCGGCTGAGGACCGACCGCTCCGGGGCGATATGAGTCCCGCCAGTTTTTGGACGGCAAGCTCATTTACGATGCCACCTATACGATCGGCAGCGATCTGCTTCGCAAGGTTGATAGCGGTAGCGACGGGAAGGGTGTCGCCTTTTTAGGCGATTCGGTCATCTTCGGAGAGGGCATCCAGGATGGCGATACGCTGCCCCAGCAATTCGCCGATCTCGAAGGCCGGGCGTCGCCGGTTTATAATCTTGGCTTTTCCGCCTATAGCCCTGCCCAGGCGCTCGCGGAGATGCGCGCCGGGCTTTACGACAAAGACCTCAGCAATTCACGCCTTATCGTGGAATTCGTGGCGCCGTGGCACGCAGACCGCGTATCTTGCAAGGTCTCATGGGTTGAAGGCGCGCCAAGGTTCTTGTCGATAAACGGACGGATCGTGCAAACCGGCACGTGCCAGCCGACGGCTTCACCGCTCTCTTATTTCGCGATGTTTCGCTTCTTTAGGCCGCCAACCATGACGACGGTGACCGACCGCGACGTTGCGCTTTTGACGGCCATAACAGAGCAGGTGATCCGCCTAGCCCGCGAAAAATATCACGTTCCAATCGTGATATTCTACAAGAGAGAGCCGGCGTATCTCAGCTCCGTGCGGATGTGGACGGATGACAAGATCATGCAGGTCTTGCGCGACGCCGGAGCAGAGGTTCTCGAATATGTCGTGCCGCCCGGCGCGCAATATCGCATTGCGGGCGATGGTCATCCGACCGGACTGACGAATACGTTGTGCGCGCGGAAACTCTACGATTTCGTGCGCGAGCAATTTCCCGACATCGAAACGACGGCTGCGCGGTGAGTTCCTGGCGTCCGAAAAGATGCCGTTTTCGATCATGGCGTGCTGCGAAGGTCGACCTCGCTCAGTCCGGTCGATGCACGGATTGTCGAAGACGTGCGCTTGACGCGTCAAAACGGTGCCGGAGCAAAATCAGCGGCACGCGACGTTGAGGGAACAATAAGCCTGCTAGCGCGTTGGCTTGCACTGCCGCGCTCGCGGCTGCGTCCGGGCTTTGCCGACGGCAAAGCTGCGCTCAATCTCGATCGGCGGCGAGTATCAGTCGTGCGTTCTGCGGTATTGAATGAGAATTGCAGAGCCTTGTTGGGGTTTGGCGGTTTCGAACGGAGCGGATGAGATTTGGTCGGCCCGTTTCGACATTCGCCTGCAAACCTCTCGCCTTCTCTCTTAGCTCTTATCCGCGCAACAGCAATCCGGGTTCAGGCCGGGTTCAGCAAGGATAGGTCTTGTTCCCAGCTTCAGATTTTGAATGACCGCTCGATATGTCAAACAGCACGAGACCCTCGAATATCCTCCTGACCCGTCGCGGGCTTATGGAACAAGGCGGCGCCATGACCTTGGCCAGCGCGCTCGCAACCTTTGGCCCCGCGCCGGCGCTCGCCTCCGACAATAAGGCCGGCCCGAGATTCGCGACGGACGGTCCGTTCAACCGCTCGACGGTGATCGAAATCGCCCGCGCGCTCGCCAAGAAGCCGTTTCAGCCGCCGCAGGACAAGTTGCCCGAGCAGCTTACCAAACTCACCTATGACCAATATCGCGACATCCGCTTCAAGCCCGACCATGCGATCTGGGCGAAGACCGGATTGCCATTTCAAATGGAATTGTTCCACTCCGGATTCTATTTCAAGGATCCTGTCGAGGTCGCCGTCGTCGATAACGGTCAGGCGCGCCATGTCGCCTATGATCCGGATATGTTTACCTTCGGACCGCTGGTGCCAAAGCCTATTCCGCAGGGGGATTTTGGCTTTGCGGGCATCCGTATTCACGCGCCGATCAATCGCAAGGATTATTACGACGAGGTCTGTGCCTTCCAGGGCGCAAGCTATTTTCGCGCCGTCGGCCGCGGCCAGGTCTAC
>JAJXZC010000079.1 GCA_021780275.1 Pseudomonadota bacterium | reverse complement strand
CAAAAGCAGCATGATCACCTACGGACTCGCGAGCTATGAGATTTGCGCCTACGAAGGCATGATCGTACTCGCGGAGAAGGCGGAGCAGCCGACGGCCGTTTCTCTCCTCGAATCCTGCCTGGCCGAGGAACAAGCCATGGCCCAATGGCTGCACGAGCACATGACGCCGACGCTGGAGCGATATCTCAAATTGCGCAGCGAGGAAGGCCGCGCCGCAGCGCATTAGCGAGCCCCAGACCGAAACGAGGCTGACCTCGGAAACGCCACGCCAGTACCGGTGCGTTGGCGCAGTTGCGTTGAAATGGCCGGCGAGAGGCGCGACCTTGCGCGGATTGATGCGCAAGGCCGCGCGGTGACGCTATTGTGCCGGGGCTTTTTCGGACGCCTTGTCAAACGCGGGCGCCGCCTTGAGTTGATCCTTCGTCATGTTCAGGACGAGCCAAGACTTGTCGTTGTTGGACGCCACCTTGAGCTCGGTGAATGGGATCGCGACGTCCTTTTGACCGACGCCGAGGAAACCACCGACGCCGATGACCGCCTTTGAAACCGAACCATCCTTGCTGATCACGAGATCATCGACGCTGCCGATCTTATTTTGGTTCGGGTCATAGACTGAGGCTTGGTAGACGTCTGACGCGAGCCAATGATCGGTGGTGAGCGAGGAATCGTTCGCCGCAAACGCGGCGTTGCTCTCGGCCACAACAAAAGTGCTTGCGGCGGCAAAAACAGCCGCGGCCATAAGCTTCGTAAGCATGGTTTTATCCTCCAGGATTCTATGCGGCTCTCGAACGCGGCTGGGGCGCTTTGCGTTCCTTCGAAACCCAAACAGCGCGGGTGAAGCGGCGACGTCGTCGGTTTTGCGTTGGGTCGGCGGCGCAATATTGCGCCTGCCGCGCCAAGGCTTCGTCGCGCATCTTATGCAGAGACGCAGACGACCAAATCGCGGCGCTTGGCCGACGGGGCTTGCGGAGATCGGCACGTCGAGCGCTGCAATTGTACAGGCATCTTTGACGACGTTGCCTGTGATCGGCGCCCATTGCATGCAGGCTGCGTCATCGACATTCGACAGCGACTCGCAAGCAGACGCATCCGAGGACGCGGGCATTCCTGAAAGCACGACTAAAAGAGCGAGCGGCGTCCTCGGGAGAAGGAAAAGACCGGCAACCGCGATCAGCGCAGTATGGGAAATATGACGAGAAAGATACCTCGGCGCGGAACTACAAACTGCGCCTTTGGTTTCGATGTCATGGGAAGGAGAAGGGTTTTATAGATGGCAAGTGCACAGTCTACGCGCTGTTTGTCTTCGTCCATCGCTGATCGAAAAGTCAAGATGACTGCCCGGAGTCGGGCAGTCATCTTTTCCCTCAAAGTCAATGCTGGAGGCTCGGCCGAATTATGAGGGGCGGAACGCGCATTTTGTCCGATTTGCCGACGTTCGATGAGGCTGGTGACCTCACGGTGATCATCGAAACGCCCAGGGGAAGCAGCCACAAGTACGATTATGATCCCGCCGCCGATGTTTTTGAATTGGCAAAAACGCTGCCCGAGGGCATGAGCTTTCCCTACGATTTCGGGTTTATCCCTTCGACGCTTGCGGATGATGGCGATCCGCTCGATGTTCTTGTGCTTATCGATCAGCCGGCGATGACCGGGTGCCGCCTCAAGGCCCGGCTCATCGGCGGAATCGTCGCTGAGCAGCGCGAACAGGGCGGAGATTGGCTGCGCAACGACCGTCTGCTTGCGGTTGTCAGACACAGTCATCAGCACCAGGGGGTGCACAAGCTCGACGACTTGCGGCCTGGGCTCTTGGACGAAGTCGCGGAATTTTTCGTGCAATATAATAAAGAGGAGAGACGAAAGTTTCGCTCGCTCGGTAACTGCGATGACAAAGCCGCGATGGTGCTTGTCGAGAAGAGTATCAAGCGTTTCAAGAAGAAGAGGGCGGGTTCTTAAGGAGCCCGCGCCTTCCCCAGTCACGGGCGTCCTCATCATTAAACGATCATTCACGCGGCATGGCGATTGACCGATCGCGTTGCAATCCGAGAAAGTAATTCGTCCGTTTTCTTTTCTTCCTGGAGCGTGGCTTCGAGCAAAGGCACGGCATCCTTCAGGCCCAATTCCGCGGCCCAGGTTTTCAACGTCCCATAACGGCTGATTTCGTAATGCTCGACAGATTGCGCTGCCGCAAGAAGGCCTGGATCCAAGGCCTCCGTGTCGCTGAAGTCCTCGATGACTTCTTTTCCTTCTTCGATGATGCCGAGGATTGCGTCGCAGGTCTTGCCGCGTGCCGGCTTGTCGATCATCTCGAATATTTGGTCGAGGCGGTCGACGTGACCTTGCGTTTGATCGCGATGCTCTTCGAAGGCGTGGCGTAAGTCGTCGGTCTGGGCCGCCTTTGCCATTTTCGGCAAGGCGCGCAGAATCTGCTTTTCGGCAAAATAAATGTCTTTGAGCGTTTCATAGAAAAGCGCGTTGAGGTCCTTGGCCTGTTTCGTCATTGCTGTCTCCTAAACGATTGCGATCCGCTTGGGGGGCACCGCATGCGGTCCCCTATAACCGGCAGAAAATTTATACGTTCCGGCAAATACATCTCGAGGGTCGCGATCGGCACGACCCTCATCGCAGCGCTGACGCTTCGATTGCTAGGCGCGTGCGGGCGCGTGTCCGAAGGAAGATGGAACGTGATCGGCGTGCCGGAATTGGGCGTAGCGACCGATCAAGGCGAAACCTCTTACGTCTGGGGCGGCTGCGTGGCCGCGATGGGTCAGGTGAGAGGATCAAATGGCTAACGGTCCGAGAAACATGCAAGACGTTGCGCGGCGCTTCCTGATCTATCTGGCCGTAATCGGAATTATCGCAATCATCGCGGTCGCGGTCCTGATGCCGCATCTGTCGACGCACGGGCCGCATTCTTAAGCTGGGCGCGGACCGAAGGCATCATCATTGCAGCTCACGTATCCACGATGCGCCTCGCATGAGCACCGGCGGGCAATCGTGCAAGTCAATTGAGAATCGAGACATCGACCTCGTCGCACGGTAGCGCAGCGCAGAGCCGACCATCGGAACAAACGTTTTCTTTTCAGAACAAAATCAAAGGAAACGTCCATGCTCGAATATGTATTGCGGTTTGTGGTCGGGGGCATTGCGGTGTCGGCTTTTGCGGTCCTCGGCGACCTATTGCGGCCGAAGAGCTTCGCCGGCCTATTCGGCGCGGCGCCTTCGATCGCCGTCGCGACCTTGCTCATCGCTATTCAGGAAAAAGGCGCATCATTCGCCGCGGCGGAGGGCCGTTCCATGGTTGTCGGCGCACTCGCGTTGGCGGCCTATAGCTGGACAGTCTGCGTCCTACTGAAAAAATTTCGTATCTCTTCCCCGGCGGCGACGGTAGCGGCCTTGGGCGCCTGGCTGCTGGTTGCTTTTGGGCTTCAACAGACATTTCTCGGTCTCTGATGATTATCGGGATCAAGCCAAATGCCTTACGAGAAACGCGCTGGTACGAATACGCGATCCGATTTGTGCTGGGCGGCGCGACGACCGTCTTCGCGGGCCTGATCGCCGCCCGATTCGGGCCGATCATCGGCGGTCTCTTTCTCGCCTTCCCGGCTATCTTTCCGGCGAGCGCGACCATGATTGAAAAGCACGTCAGGGAACGGAAGGAGCAGGCCGGACTTTCCGGAGCCCGGCGCGGCAAGGACGCGGCAGCGCTCGACGCCTCCGGCACGGTGCTGGGAAGCTTCGGCCTTGCTGCCTTCGCCGCGGTTATCTGGGCGCTGATCGAAACGAGTCCGGCGCTCGCGCTGGGCCTGGCGATGTTCGTCTGGTTCGCCGTGTCGATGCTCGCCTGGCGTCTGCGCCGTCGGGGCCGGTCGATGGCACATTGCTAGCAGACCTGCAGCGATAGCCGATGTTGCGTCGCACGCGTTGGGGACGCCAGTTGCCAAGTCCAAGACAAGGAACCCAGACCGCAGCTTTGCATTAAGGATTGGAGAGGAGGCCCTGTCATGGTCCTCGCAAAGTCGCCAACGTCTCCGCTCAAATGGCTCGGCGTCGCGCTTCTGTCCGACCTTCTCATTTATCTCTGCTATCGCCACACCGTGCTTTCTCCCGATGCGCTGAAGTGGACCCCTTGGGCGTTTTCCGATTGGCTGGTCAATTACAGCGCCGGCTTCGTGCGGCGCGGACTTGCCGGCTATTTGATCGGCCTCTACGCGCGAGGCGAGCCCGCCGCGCCAATCGTCAACATGATCGTCTTCGCGAATTTCGCGACGCTGGTTCTTGCGACATCTTTGCTTCTGATCTTATCGCGCCGGCTCGGCGCGCTCGCCGCCATTCTATTCATGTTGGTCCCTGGCGGACTCTGGTCGATGCAGTTTGGAAATGAATTCTATTACCGCAAAGAATTGCTCTTCTACGTCTATATCGCGCTCATTTGCCTGATTTATCTCACCGCGCGGCGCAGTGCTCGCGGGCCGGCGTCAAATCTGCTCGACAGTCTCAATTGCGGCTTGATCGCGATCCTCTCTGTCGCGCTGAGCTTTATGCACGAGGCGTTTCTCTTCATCGGCGCAGTCCCCTCGATCATCGTTCTCTATTGGATCGGTTGCATTCGCTGGCCGGCTTGGCGGATGGGCGTAGCGCTTTTCTACGGCATTGCGATGCTCGGCCTATTCCTGACGCTCATGATGTTCAAGGGCGATGAGAATTCCGCTCGGATGATTTGGCTCAGTCTCAATCCCGCCGACCGCGCACTCATTTCGAACAATGGCGAGATCGCCGGCGGCATCTCGGCGATGGGCTGGAGCACGATGCGCGAACTCGGCGAAATTCTCTATGTCGTGCTGAAAGGAACAGCGTGGTATTATCTTTTGGCTTTGGCCGTCTCGCTGTCCTATATTCTCGCGACGACGCAGCTCTTCTGTATTGATCCGGATCGTAGCGCAACCGCGGCCCATCGTTCCGCTTGGACCGCCAGGTTATTTGCGCTCTGCGCCGTGGGGGTGGCACCGCTATTTGTGGTCGGCGCCGATTGGGGGCGTTGGATCGTTGCGATCAATATGATGACGATTCCGTTGATTTGCGCCGGAGAATTCGCATCGCTCCTGCCCTTTCCGTCGCTTGATCTGCGCGCGACCTTTGCTCGAATTGCGCCGGCGAAATGTCTCGGCTTTATCTGCGGCGCGGCTCTGCTTTTGACTGCGCTGACTTTCCGCATTCCGGAATGCTGCCTCGTCGGAAGCGGCGATGGCTTTACGACAGCGGAACGGCAGCTTCTCGCTTTGGTGAGCCGCACATTGCGAGACAAATCGCCGGGGCAAGTGGTCTCTGCTTCGCCTATCCATGATGCGACGGTACTCTCGTTTCCGCGACAATGGGCTTCTACGAGGCTCGAAAACGTCGCCGCGGACGGCTCTGTCAAAGCCTTCGGCCGGACCCCCAAATGCGAATGACCGATGCAGAAAGAGTGCTGGCCGCAGTGATCGCGGCACGATGAGGTATAAAAGGATAGCTTGCAAGTTTTCCTGTTTTATCCTATCGTCTGCGCA
>JAJXZC010000750.1 GCA_021780275.1 Pseudomonadota bacterium | reverse complement strand
CGCATGGATGGCGCTTCGAATGCCTTTCGGACCATGCAAGGGGTCCGAAAGGCATTCGTCAAGCAGACTCGGATCGGGAACGGCAAATCCCTGAAGGACGCAAGGTAAGCCTAGACGACCTGACCCAGCGCCTCGCGCTCATCCATCGCATTGGCAATGAATCCGCCGCCGACCTCGATGGCGTCGCGCGCGGCCTTGAGCGAGGGATGGAAGAAATGCCAGACATGGATCATCTCCGGCCAGACCTGTAGCGTCACCTCCACCACGGCCGCGCCCGCGCGACCGGCGAGCCGGATGGAATCGTCGAGCAGCGTTTCGGCGGACCCGACATGAATGAGCAGCGGCGCGATGCCCTTGAGCTCCGCGTGAAGCGGTGCCGCAAGAGGTGTCTTCGCCGAAGCGCCGCCGAGATAGGCGGTCGCCATGCCGATGAGCCCGTCCTTCTGCACCATCGGATCGATATTGGCGAGTTCCGTCATCGAGCCGCCGACAGCTTCGAGATCGACCCAGGGCGAAATGCAGAAGCCGCAGGCAGGCTGCGGCAGGCCTGCGTCGCGGATCGCGACCAACGCTGCGACTGTGAGACCTCCACCCGCGCTGTCGCCGGCGATCGCGATCCGTCCGGGCGCAAACCCCTGCGCCAGCAGATAGCGATAGGCCGCGAGCGTGTCATCGACCGCCGCCGGAAAGGGATGTTCCGGCGCAAGCCTGTAGTCGACCGCCAGGGTTCGCGTTCCCGCCGCACGGCCAAGTTCGCTGACGAGATGCCGATGGCTCTTGATCGAACCGATCACATATCCGCCGCCATGCACATAGAGGATGGCGCGATCCCGCGCGGCGCCGGCGGTCGACGACCATTCGGCCGGGACGCCATTGGCATTCAGCGCTTCCAGCGTAACGTCCGGAGCGGTCGGAAAGACCGTGCCGAGATCGTCATAGGCCTTGCGCAATTCCTCTGTCCCCTCGGGAAAGCTCGATGACGCGAGAAATTCGCGGATGGCGGCGATTTCTGGATCTTTCATGGTTTCCTCCCTCCAATGTCCTGCGAGCAGTCTATACCGGAGATCGCCGGGTGTCGCGGCTTCCGGCAGAGGCGAAAGATCAGGCGGACGCCCGGAGGATTTCCTCCTCCACGTCTCGCAGACGGTCCTTGCCGAAGAATATCTCATCGCCGACGAAGAAGGTCGGCGCACCGAACGTGCCGCGCTCCACCGATGCATTGGTGTTGGCAAGCAGCTTATCCTTGACGTCCTGATCCTGAAGCCGGGCAAGCAGGCGCGCGCCGTCGAGCCCGCCTTCGTCGAGCACCGCGCGGATCACCTCGGCATCGTCCATCTTCATCGACGTTTCCCACATGGCGCGGAAGACGACGTCCATATACTTCGGCAGGACGCCATCCATCTGCGCCGCGACCGCCCCGCGCATGATCTGCACGGTGTTCACCGGGAAATGCGTGTTGAATTTGAAGCGATCGAGTTTGTGCCGCGCGATGAAGCGCTGCATTTCGAGCACCTCATATTGCGGCTTGTTCTTGATGTTGCCGAAAGCGACCCTTGGCGGCTGGTTGCCGGTCAGCTTGAAGATGCCGCCAAGAAGGACCGGGACATGGTCGAAGCGAACGCCAGTCCGTTCTTCGATCCCCGGAATGACCTTCCAGGCCAGGTAGGAATTCGGGCTGCCGAAATCAAAATGATGTTCGACCTTCACCATCACCAGGTCTCCCCATAAGGACGTATGTCGAGTTCGTGCGTCCAGGCGTCGCGCGTCTGGTTGTGCACCTGCCAGTATGTTTCGGCGATCGAGACCGGGTTCATGAGTTGATCGGTCTCAAGATTATCGAGCGCCGCCTCGCCGCGCGCCACCTTGATGCGCTCACGGACGAAAGCCGTATCGACGCCGGCGTCGATGACGAGATGAGCGACATGGATATTCTTCGGGCCAAGCTCCCGCGCCATGCTCTGCGCGACCGCGCGCAGGCCGAACTTCGCGGCCGCAAATGCCGCATATCCCTTTCCGCCCCGCAAGCTTGCCGTTGCGCCGGTGAAGAAGATCGACCCTCGCCCATGCGGGAGCATCAATCGTGCCGCCTCGCGGCCAGTGAGAAAGCCTGAATAGCAGCCCATCTCCCAGACCTTCCGGAACACCCGTTCCGTCGTGTCGAGCAAGGGGAAATTCACATTGCCGCCGACATTGAAGATGCAGACCTCAAGCGGCGCGATCCCGTCGGCCGCTTTCAGGAAATCGGTGATCTGCTCTTCATTGCGCGCATCGAGCGACCGCGCGACACATGTTCCGCCGGCCGCCTCGATCTCGGCCTTGAGCGGCGAAAGCTTGTCGCCATTCCGCCGGCCGGCCACGACCTGATAGCCTTCGGCCGCGAACTTCCTGGCGATGGCGGCGCCGATGAAGTCGCCAGCTCCCACGATCGCCGCCGTGGCGTTCCGGATTTTCGTCATGGCCATCCTCCAGGCTGATGTCGAAGGCCATGTAAGTTCCAAAAAAGAACTATGTCAACCCTGCGGGACCTCCGGTCCCTCGACGCGCCATGTGATCCCGCCATTCGTCCGCTCTGTCACCAGCCTGAGACGCCGGTTGTGAACCGACAGGGCCCCCTCCCACAGCGCGTTCCAGGCCTCGAAGGCATCGCGCCCGGGGGGCGGCAGTCCCTCCATCAACCGCCATCCGCGCTGGGCGACGACGGGCGAACCGCCCTTCTCAAGCACTTCCACCTCCTCGCCCTGCGCATCGGCCATGGCGGCCAGATACGTCGCGAAGCCATGCGCGCCGCCCGGCGCGATGCCGAGCAGCTCCGTGGTCTCGTCATAGAACTGCATGCCGATGAGCCGCGCTGCATGGCCGACCAGAACGCGCGTCTCCTCGGGACCGAACAACTCGAGCATGGTCGGCAACAGGGAGCGTACATATTCGTTCGCATAGGATCTTTCGACCTTGCGCAATCGCTCCTCGGGCCAGTTCGCGCTGTCGAGCCGCGGAGCCACCGCAGGATCGAAATCGGGTGCGCTTTCGTCATGAACAAAGCGCACGCGCTCGCTCTCCGAAATCGCGTGGTCATATTCGAGGTAATAGCCTTCGAGCCCCGGCGCGCCATCGACCGTCTGCCCGGTGCAGACAAAGCCGAGCCTCGGATTGCCGAGCGAGACGCCATTATGCCCATGCCAGCCATGCAGCATCGCGGCATTGACTTCGGACGGGATGCCGCAGATCGTCGTACCCTGCCATATCCAGCGCGGCGGCGGATAGCGCACCCAGGCCTTCCTGTCCGACACCGGCATGTATTCCGTTTTGACGCCGCCAAGCGCATTTGAAAAATAGTGGTACTGCGCGCAGGCCACCGCGTCCGGCAACTTGTCCAGCCCAAGCTTCTTCAGCCCCGGCAGGAATTTCTCGAGATGCTGACGCCGGAAATGGGAAAAGACGAAAGAACGCGCCGCCTCTGCCCCCCGCCTCGAGACCAGCGTCAGAACGAGCCCCGTCATCAATGCATTGTAGATTTTCGCCACAGCCTTGTAGCCGTTCAGTCCGGCGCCGCTCTCAGCCATCGATTCCCCCCAATTTTTTAACATGATAGTCACAAAATCCCCGGAAACGGCTACAGCATTCTCCGGGGCTGGCGCGCCCGCGCGGTTGGAAGAGGAAGTCCTATCCTCCGTGTACAGTCGGTCCAATGTAATAGTTTGTAACATCGATGGACTTCGCGAGCATTCGGGCCCAGACTCTCAATCGTGATCTCGGATCGAAGGCCAATAGGAAACGGATCCCTGCTGTCATTCATTTTGAGCGATCCGCCTCGAATTTGATGCAGCATCCCTCACCCCCCAACAAGGGATCCGCATCCGGTCTTCGCCGAAATCGAAACGCCCGCATCTCCGGATGCGGGCGTTTTCTTTTCGGACTTTCGTCCAGACAAAAAGAAGAGGCGGACGAAGTCGTCCGCCTCACTTTCCGATGCTTCGATGCGCTTGCGCTTACGGCAGGGCGCTGGTCACCGTGCCGAGCGTGCTGGTCACGGTACCGAGCGCACCGGTGACCGGCGCGAGCGGGCTCGACGCACCGCCCGTTGCCCCCGTCACAGTCGACGTGACCGTATCGAGTGCGCCGGTGACGGGCGCCAGCGGATCGCCGCCGGAGGACGCACCGCCGGTTGCGCCCGTGACGAGGGCAGTCGCCGTATCGAGGGTGTTCGTGATCGTCGCCGCCGGATCGCCGCTCGTGATGGAGGAAAGACCCTGGATCGACGGCAGGGAACCGGTAGGAAGGGAGGGAACGGTGCCGGCCGGAATGATGTCGCCAAGCGCGACGCCATTGCCTCCACCCGTCACCGTGCCGAGCACACCGGTCGTGCCGATCACATCGGTCAAGGGATCCTGCCCGGTAAGATCCTGAACGACGCCGCCGCTTCCATCGACGCCGAGAGCTGGAATCTGGCTGGTGACGGTATCGAGCGGGAGCGCCGACGCGACCTGTGTCACGACCGGATCGAGCGCGCTCGAAAGCGGCGCAAGCTGGTCGGCCGGAATGGCACTGCCGAGAAGGCCGGTACCGCCGCCGCCGAGCGCACCATCGGTGCCCAGGATCGGATCGGTCAGCGCAGCGACGCCGAGAGCTTCCGTCGTGCCGCCCGTGCCGGTCAAACCAACCTGGGGCACCGAGCTCGGCGTCGATCCGCCTCCCCCGCTGCCGCCGGAACTCGAGCTGCCGCTGTCGGTTACGCAGGCGGCGAGCAGAACCATGGCGCTCGTCGCGAGCAGAAGATTTCTCGCGCTTCTGAAGGTTTGCATCATCATCTCCCCGATGCCCGTTGAATGATCGGTGCACGGTACGCCACACAGACAGGGTTATGGTGTAGAGCCGTGTGTTCTTCCGTATGCTTTTGTTTCGGCACCGTCCCGAAACGGTACTGGCCGGAATCGATCCCCCGAATGGCCGGATCGGCCCTACTGATCCGTCCGTGCATTGCGCATATGAAGCGCTGCGCAGAAGTCACGGGAGGGTCGAAGTTCAATGTCGCTGGATCGCAAGGCCGGGATCGCGCCACCTGCTGCTCATCGGCGACATCCCGGGCGTCAAGATCGGCGGCCAGCTCACCGGCATGAACATTTATACCGGCGCGGCGACGATGGCGCTCAAGGCGACCTACGATCCGCTGACCCTCGACACAGCGCTCGACAACCGCGCCAATCTCGCCAGCACGCCGTTCCAGACCTACCTGACGGGCGCGGTCAACGACATCCTCGGCGAGGGAGAGCAGCTTGCGCTGACCGTTCTCGCAACGCCGCAGATCGCGACCAATCAATTCTTCCGTCTTGCCTATTCGACATTTGTCGGATCGGACGGTCTGCGCGCCATCTTCGGCGGATCGTTCGCGAAATCGCGCGCCGCGAACCAGCCCGCGGGCATCGAGTTTGACAGCACCAGCAGCGAAATCGACGCGGCGCTGAGCTATCCCTTCATCCGATCGGTGAAGGAAAACCTGGTGGGCAGCACCGGCATCTACGCGGTTCAGGCGCATAATGATCTCAATGGCCTCCGCTTTTCCAACGATGCGATCCGCGCAACC
>JAJXZC010000278.1 GCA_021780275.1 Pseudomonadota bacterium | reverse complement strand
CGCGGGCGTCGCCTTATCCTTGGCAAGAGCGGCGCCGTCGCCGCCGAGATAAGACGCCCACGCCGCCGCCGGATCGGCGACGGACAGCAGCGCCGCGCCGCCGTCGCGGTTGACGGCTTCCTTGCCGTAGGGCACCAGCCGCACCTGCAACTCGCCGTCTTTCACCGCGCCCGCGAGCGCTTTCCAATAGGCCTGGCAATGGTCGCAGGCGACGTTCATGAAGACATACATATAAGGCGCGGAACTCTGGCCGAGCGCCACCCAGCCCGCCTTGGCCGTTTCGGCATAAAGTTTTTCCGCGCCGCCGGGTGCTTTTTGCGCGCCCGGAAGCGGCGCCTGCGCGCCGGTCAGCTTGTCGTGATAGGCCGCGAGCTGTTTTTCGGTGATCGACATGCCGTCGGGGCCGAACAGCATGCCCGCGACCAGCGCGCCGTCGGCCGTCGTATAGACCGTCTGCACCTGTCCTTTGGGGTTTTTGACGATCCAGCCGTCCAGCCCGTGCGCGGAGCCGATGTAGGTCACCGTGCCGCCCGCCTTTTGAAACTGGCTCAGGATGGCCGGACGCGGCGCGTCCTGCGCGAAGGACGGCGCGGAGAAAAACAGCCCCGCCGCCAGCGCCAATCCGCAAACAACCGCTTTCACATTTTTACCTGGCCTTGAATTTTTTCTTGTCATCGCGGCGTTTTTTCCCTTTATATAGCGTCATAATCCGGAGCGACGGCTCCCTGCCGGATTTTAATTTAATTCACCCGCCCTCACAAGTGAGGGACTTTATTAACCTTTCTATTATAACATCGTTCAGATCAATAACATAATTACCAAGAAAAAGGCCCTGCGCGCAATGACATAAAAAGCAGACAATCCGAACACTGACCAGATCCCCCCGAAGATTGACAGCATCCGCCCCTTCGCCTATTAAAAACAACAGGAATATCAAGGAGAGTCCTCATGACGACATCAGGTCCGCAACTGATCGAAAAACGGCCGCTCTACGCCACCGTCGAGATCATGGACGAACTCCCGCCCGCCGATCTTTACGACCTCTGCGACGCCGCCGACGACGCCATCGACGCAGGCGGCGGATTCGGCTGGGTCACGCCGCCGGCGCGCGACATGCTGGAAAAATACTGGAAGGGCGTGATGGTCGTGCCGGAACGCCACCTGCTCATCGCGCGGATGGACGGCATGGTCTGCGGCGCGGTGCAGCTTGTCGAGCCCAACCGCAACAACGAGGCGCAGTCCGGCATCGGCCAGCTTCTCGCCCACTTCGTCGCGCCCTGGGCGCGCGGACAGGGCGCGGGCCGCAAGCTTTTGCAAACCGCCGAAAAACTCGCGGTCGAGATGGGCTACAAAGTCCTGCATCTCGACGTGCGCGCCACGCAAACCGCCGCCGTCTCTCTCTATGAAGAGCTCGGCTACGTCCGCTGGGGCACCAACCCGACCTACGCCATGGTCGACGGCCATTTCGTCGCCGGGCATTTCTACAGCAAGACCATCCGCCCGCTGTTCGTGCCGAAAAAAGTTTCTCCCTGAAGGAAAGCGGCATGACGGACAACGAAAACACGCAGGAAGAAAAAATAAACTACGGCCAGACGATCCGCCTGCCGAAGACGGATTTTCCGCGCCGCGCGGGCCTTGCGCAAAAAGAGCCGCAGATGCTCGCCCGCTGGCGGAAGATGGATATCTACGAAAAGCAACGCGCCGCCGCCAAGGGCCGCGAGAAATTCATCCTCCACTACGGCCCGCCCTTCGCCAACGGCCATATCCACATGGGGCATCTGCTCTCCCATACCTTGAAAGACATCGTCTGCCGCACCAGGCAGATGGAAGGCTTCGACGCGCCGCTGGTGCCGGGCTACGACTGCCACGGCCTGCCGATCGAATGGAAGGTCGAGGAGGAATACCGCAGCAAAGGCAGGAACGACACCAAGGACACCGACCCCGTGGGCTTTCGCAAGGCCTGCCGCGCCTACGCCGCGCAATGGTCGGACATCCAGACGGAGGAATTGCAGCGCATCGGCATCGTCGGCGACTGGAAAAATCCTTACAGCACCATGCATAAAAAGTCGGAAGCGCGCATCGCCTCCGAAATCCACAAGTTTTTGATGAACGGCTCGCTCTATCGCGGCTCCAAGCCGGTGATGTGGTCGATCCCCGAACAAACCGCGCTCGCCGAGGCGGAAGTGGAATATAAAGACGTCGTCTCCGACACCGTCACCGTGAAATTCCCGATTTCCAAAGGCCCCGCGGAATTCGAGGGCGCGAGCGTCGTCATCTGGACGACCACGCCGTGGACGCTGCCCGGCAACCGCGCCATCGGCTACGGCGACGACATGGACTACGTGATGATCGCCGTCTCCGAAGTGGAAGACGACAGCCAGCTCAAACCCGGCGACAGGATCCTCGTCTCGCAGGTCCTGCTGCCCGCGTTCAAAACCGCCGCCGGAATCAAAAAGGCGACCGAAAGCACGCCGTTCAAAGGCTCCGCTTTTCACAAGGTCATCTGCCGCCATCCGCTCGCCGGCGTCGCGAAGGCGACTGAATCTGATATAGCCGCGGGACGCGGCAGGGGATATGATTTCGACGTGCCGCTGCTGGCTGGCGATTTCGTCACCGCCGACGCGGGCACCGGCTTCGTGCACATCGCCCCCGGCCACGGCGAGGACGACTACGCCCTCGGCGTCAAATACGGCGTCGAAGTGCCGCAGACCGTCGGCGGCGACGGAAAATATTTCGCAAGCGTGCCGCTGTTCGCGGGGCTGGAAGTTTATCTCCCCAACGGCAAGAAAGGCCCCGCCAACAAGCTCGTCACGCAGGCGATCGCCGACGCGGGGCATCTCGTCGCAAAAGCGCAGATCACCCACTCCTACCCGCACTCATGGAGATCGAAAGCGCCGGTGATCTTCCGCAACACGCCGCAGTGGTTCATCTCGATGGACACCAATGATCTCCGCAAGAAAGCGGTCGCCGAAATCGCCAAGACCCGCTTCGTGCCCGAGCGCGGCCGCAACCGCATCGGCTCCATGATCGAAGGCCGCGGCGACTGGTGCGTCTCGCGCCAGCGCGCCTGGGGCGTGCCGATCGCGATCTTCGTCGACAAAAAATCCGGCGAACCGCTGAAGGACGAAGCGGTTAATCAACGCATCTATGAAATTTTCGAAAAGGAAGGCTCGGACGCGTGGTTCGACCATCCGCCGCAGCACTTCCTCGGCGACAAATATAAAGAAGCCGATTTCGAGCAGGTGCGCGATATCATCGACGTGTGGTTCGAATCCGGCTCGACGCAGGGCTTCGTGCTGGAGCAGCGCCCCGAGCTCGGCCGCCCCGCCGACCTTTACCTCGAAGGCTCGGACCAGCACCGCGGCTGGTTCCAGTCGTCGCTGCTGGTCGGCGTCGGCTCGCGCGGAAACGCGCCTTACAAATCCATCCTGACCCACGGCTTCATTCTCGATGAAAAAGGCTACAAGATGTCGAAGTCCGCGGGCAACGGCGTCACGCCCGTCCAGCTGATGGAAAATTACGGCGCGGACATCCTGCGTTTGTGGGTGGCGAGCTCGGGCTACACCGACGACATCAAATTCGGCGAGAACATCCTCAAAGGCCACGTCGAAACCTACCGCCGCCTGCGCAGCACCTTCTGCTACCTGCTCGGCAGCCTTGGCGAGGAATTCGAAAAAGCCGCCGACGACGACCTCTCGGATCTCGACAAATGGATCCTGCACAAGCTCCGCGAAACCGACGGCCTGGTGAAGGCCGCGATCGCCGATTTCGACTTCGTGCGCATGATGGCGGCGGTGCACAACCTCTGCGCCCGCGAGCTTTCCGCGATCTATTTCGACGTCTGCAAGGACACGCTCTATTGCGACGCGAAAGACAGTGTGAAACGCCGCGCGGTGCTGACCGTGCTCGACCGCGTCTTCGCTTTCCTCGTCCACTGGCTCGCGCCGGTGCTCTGCTTCACGGCGGAGGAAGCCTGGCTCGCCTACAAAGGCCTCGGCATGGACGATGAGAAAGAAAGCATCCACCTCTCGGCCTACCCCGAGGCGCCCGACGCGTGGCACAACCCGGCGCTGGACGAAAAATGGCAGGAGATTCTCGCCGTGCGCGCGGTCGTCACCGGCGCGCTGGAAGTGAAACGCGGTGAAAAGGTCATCGGCAGCGCGCTCGAGGCCGCGCCGAAGGTTTACGTCGCCGACACGGCGCTGGCGCAAATCCTCAAGGGCGTCGACCTTGCCGACATCTGCATTACTTCGGGCATGAAAACGGAGAGCGCGGGACAAGGCGACTTCTCATTGCCCGACGTCGCCGGCATCAGCGTCACGGTTGAAAAGGCATCCGGAGAGAAATGCGCGCGGTGCTGGAAATATACCGAAGACGTCGGCGCGGACAAGCATCATCCGGCGCTCTGCGCCCGTTGCGCCGGCGTCGTCTCGAAGGAACATCCCGACTTGAAAGCCGCGCCAGAACAGTCTCTTATGGAGACGGCGGAGTCGTTTTCGGGGAAAATGTTTTTTTGAGCTGCTCTTCGATCTTTTTGATGTCGTTTTCGACCTTGCAGGCGAAGATGTCATAGACGGCTTGCGCAAACTGGCTCCGCTTGTCGTACGAAAATAAAAGCAGCATCTTCGCCCTGCGCCGGATTTCGGCCTCCGCCGCCGCGAGGGCGGCTTTGGACCGCTCTTTTTCCGCGGGCGTTTCCTCTTCGGTCTCTTCGCCGCTCAACTTCTTGTGAAGCTTGTGGTATTTGACGAGCCAGTCGGGCAGCTCCGTGACCGCCTGCGGGCGTGCGGGAACGTCCTGCTCTTTCAGGGATCGTTCAAAATCGCGGCAGAGCTTTTTTTCGAAAGGCGGTTCTTCCATATGTTCATTCCCGTGAGGGATAGATCATAATAGATTTAAAAAAATATGTCAAATAACTTATCTCTTTGGAAAGAAAGACTATTCAAGGCATGAATTGTTCTTTGATGATGCGCTCGGCGAGATTCATCTCCGGATCGAACAGCAGGGAGATCGTCACGGATTTGTCGCGCCAGATTTCGACGTTTTCGACGTCGCGCACTTCGGTGAAGTCGGCGACGGCGGCGACGGGGCGCTTGTCGGCGTCGAGCACGTCGAGCACGATGCGCGAGCTGAGCGGCAAAAGCGCGCCGCGCCAGCGCCGCGGACGGAACGGGCTCAAGGGCGTCAGCGCCATGATGCCCGCGCCGAGCGGAATGATCGGCCCGTGGGCGGCGAGGTTGTAGGCGGTCGAGCCCGCGGGCGTGGCGGCGATGATGCCGTCGCAGTTGAGCTCGTCGAGGCGCACCACGCCGTCGACGCTGATGCGGAGCTTCGCCGTCTGGTGGGTTTCGCGCAGGAGCGAAACCTCGTTGATGGCGAGCGCGGCGTGGATTTTTCCGTCGGCGGTGCGGGCGCGCATGTGCAGCGGGTTGATGCGCACGGTCTGCACGCGCGCGAGGCGTTCGGCGAGCCCGTCCTCGCGGTATTCATTGAGAAGAAACCCGACCGAGCCGCGGTTCATGCCGAAGACCGGTTTTCTGTGGCGGATGCTGTCGTGCAACGCGCGGAGCATCAGCCCGTCG
>JAJXZC010000078.1 GCA_021780275.1 Pseudomonadota bacterium | reverse complement strand
GATGGCGAGCGCTCGGTCGGTGAGATGGCCGATTTTCTTGGCATTCGCGATTCGACCGTCTCGCAGCATCTAGCCTTGCTGCGCAAGGATGGGATCGTGATGGCGCGGCGCGAGGGACAGACGATCTGGTATTCGATCGCGAGCGGCCCGGCGCAAGAGGTCCTCAAAACGCTTTACCGCATCTATTGCGGCCCGCAACCGATGTGCGAGCCGGACGCGGCCGAACCCAAATCGGCGCCCCGGAAGAAAAAAGGGACTAAGAGCAATGACCGCCCGCAACCGTCTGCAAGAGCTCACGCCGGCCGCCGTTCATGAGGCGCTTGAGGCCAATCGTATTCTTCTCGTCGATGTGCGTGAACCGAACGAATATGCCGCGCAGCGCATCCCGGGGGCTGTGCTCATGCCGCTCTCGACATTTGATCCATCGGTGCTACCGTCGCCCGACGTTCGCGACGTCGTTTTCCACTGCAAGGCCGGCTCACGTTCGGCAAAAGCCGTCGAAAAATGCTTAGCGAGAGGCATTGCTCACACCACGCATCTTGCCGGCGGGATCGATGCCTGGAAAGCGGCGCGACTGCCGACGATACCGCCCTCGTCTTCGTTCGTGTCCGGCCTATTTGGCCGACGCTAGCCAAACCGGCGAAAGTAAGCGCGATGCGTACGGCATTTATTTTCCTCGCGATGTCGCTCGCCCTTCCAGCTGTTCCGGCGAGGGCCGCACAGACATTCACCGTCGAGCCGGCCACGATAGCCGACGAAAAGGCGGTCTTCGCCACTGTCGAAAGCCGCGAAGTCGTGCCGGCGCGGGTGCGCACCGGCGGCACCATTGCGAGCCTTTCGGTGCGGGAAGGCGATTGGGTCCAAGCGGGGCAGATCGTCGCCACCATCGGCGATGAGAAGCTGACGCTGCAAAAATCGGCGCTCGACGCGCAAATCGCGGGGCTCAAGGCGCAGCTCGAGCAGGCGCAGACGGATCTCGCGCGCGCCGCGGCATTGGTCGCGCGCGGCATCGTGAGCAAGGCGCAATTCGATGCGGCGACAACCGCAGCCGATGTGGCGGCCAACGCGCTGAAGGCGCGCATTGCCGAGCGCTCGGTACTCGAACAGCAACTGACCGAAGGCCAGGTGCTTGCGCCCACGGCGGGGCGGGTCCTCAAAGTTCCGGTGACCGCCGACACCGTCGTCATGAGCGGCGAGACAATTGCGGATATCGCGCGCGCCGATTTTGTGCTGCGGCTGCGCGTACCCGAGCGTCACGCGCGTTTTCTGAAGGCCGGCGACGAGGTTCGCATCGACGGCCGCGACATCGGCAAGCAAGGCGTGACGTTCGGTAAGATCGCGCTGGTCTATCCGCAGATCGAAAACGGCCGGGTCGTCGCCGACGCGCAAGTGGCGGGTCTCGGCGATTATTTTTTGGGAGAGCGGATCGAGGTCTGGATTTCCGGCGGCGAGCGCCGCGCTTTCATCGTGCCGGCGCATTTCATCGTGACCCGCTTCGGGCTTGATTATGCCCGTCTTCGTCAAGCGAACGGCACGACGATCGAGGTGCCGATCCAGCGCGGGCGCGAGCAGCCGCGCCCGGACATGCCGGATGCGCTCGAAATCCTCTCCGGATTGCAGGCAGGCGACGTCCTGGTGCAGCCATGAAGCTCGGCATTTCCGGCAGGCTCACGCAAGCCACAATCCGCTCGCCGCTCACGCCCCTGTTTCTGATGGCAGCCGTGATTGCCGGCTTGATCGCGGTGACGACCATCCCGCGCGAGGAAGAACCGCAGATCAGCGTGCCGATGGTCGACATCGTGGTCAATGCGGACGGGCTGAAGGCGCCCGACGCCGTCGAACTCGTGACCAAGCCGCTCGAAGCGATCGTCAAAGGCATCAACGGCGTCGAGCATGTCTATAGTCAGACCCAGGACGATCGCGTCATGGTGACGGCGCGTTTCTTCGTCGGTACCAGCGAAGATGATGCAATCCTGCGCGTTCAGGCGAAAATTCGCGCCAATTACGACCGTATCCCGACCGGCATTCCGGAGCCGTTGATCGTCGGCCGCGGCATTAATGACGTGGCGATCGCAACGCTGACCCTGTCGCCGAAGCCAGACGCGGCGGCGCGCTGGACCGACAAGGATCTCTACGAGCTCGCCGACCGGCTGCGCACCGAGCTTATCAAGGTGGACAATATCGGCTTGAGCTATATTGCCGGCGGCACCGCCGAGCAGATCAGGGTCGAGCCCGACCCGGAAAAGCTCGCGCTCTTCGGCGTCACGCTTGAGCAGCTCGTCGGCAAAGTGCAAGGCGCGAACCGTTCTTTTCTTGCCGGAACTGTGCGCGATGCCGGCACCGAGCCGAACGTCGCGGCAGGACAGACGCTTTCCGGCGTGCCGGATATCGGCCTTTTGCTCATCACGACACGCGACGGACGTCCGGTCTATGTCCGCGACGTGGCAAAGGTTGTCGTCGGCGGCGCGCCTGTCGAGCATCGCGTGTGGACCTACAGGCCAGGCGGGGCGGGGCCATGGACCCGTGCGCCCGCCGTCACGGTCGCCTTCGCCAAGCGCGCCGGCGCCAATGCGGTCGTCGTCGCGCGCGACATCATCGCCCGCGTCGACAGCTTGAAGGGGAGCCTGATCCCAAACGACATCAATGTCGAGGTGACACGCGACTATGGCGCGACGGCCAACGAAAAAGCCAACGAGCTCTTGTTTCATCTGGCGCTTGCCACCGTCTCCATCGTCGTGCTGATCGCTTTCGCCATCGGGCGTCGCGAAGCGCTCGTGACTTTGGTGGTGATCCCGACGACCATCCTGCTGACGCTCTTCGCTGCCGAATTGATGGGCTATACGATCAATCGCGTCAGCCTTTTCGCGCTTATTTTTTCGATCGGTATCTTGGTCGACGACGCGATCGTCATCGTCGAGAACATCGCCCGCCATTGGGCGATGCACGATGGTCGCGACCGGACGCAGGCGGCCATCGAAGCCGTCGCTGAGGTCGGCAACCCGACCGTCGTCGCGACGCTGACCGTCATCGCGGCATTGCTGCCCATGCTGTTCGTCTCCGGTCTGATGGGCCCCTATATGGCGCCGATCCCGGCGAATGCCTCGGCCGCAATGCTGTTTTCGTTTTTTGTGGCGGTCGTTGTCGCGCCTTGGCTGATGCTGAGGCTGACGCCCGCGCGCCCCGCGGCCGCAAGCCACGAGCATGAAAGCGGAGACGGCGGAAAATTAGGCGCGCTCTATCGGCGCATGGCGCAGCCGATCGTGCGTTCGCGCCGCGCTGCCGCCATCTTCCTCGGTGCGGTCGGGGTGGCCACGGTTCTCGTTTGCCTGCTCTTTGCGACGAAGACCGTAACCGTCAAGCTGCTGCCGTTCGACAACAAATCCGAACTCGATGTCGTGCTCAACTTGCCGGAGGGCGCGAGCCTCGAAGACACCGAGCGCAAGCTCTTCGCCGCGGCGGGAATCGCGCAATCCATGCCCGAGGTCATTTCGATGCAGGCCTACGCCGGCACCGCGGCGCCGTTCAACTTCAACGGCCTCGTCCGCCACTACTATGGGCGCGAATCGCCGGAACTCGGCGAGCTGCAGATCAACCTTTCACCCAAAGCGGAGCGCGCCCGCACGAGCCACGCCATCGCGCTTGATCTGCGCCACAAGCTTGCGGGGCTCTCTTTGCCGGCGGGATCGGTGATGAAAGTCGTCGAAGTGCCGCCCGGGCCGCCTGTCCTTGCGACATTGCTGGCGGAGATTTACGGCCCCGATGCGGCGACGCGACGCGCCGAAGCGGAAGAAGTCAAAAAGATCTTCAAGTCCATTCCCTACATCGTCGATGTCGACGATTCCTACGGACATCCGCGCCCGCGCCTGCGCATTTCGATCGACCAAGACCGGCTCGAATTCTTCGGCGTCGAGCAAAGCGATGTCTATGACACGATCCGCATGCTGCTTGGCGGCGTCTCGGTCGGCTATTCCTACCGCGGCGCCGAGCGCACGCCGATCGGCATCGTCATCGGCCTGCCCAAGAGCGATCTTGCCTGGACCGAACGGCTGGCTTCGACGCCAGTTCCCGCCAACGTGCTGCCGGGCAGCAATCGCATCGTCGAGTTGGGCGAGGTCGTGCACACCGCGATGGAGCAGGGCACGCCGGTCATCTTCCGCCGCGACGGCCATTTCGCCGATATGGTCACGGGCGAGCTCGCCGGTGCCTTCGAAGCGCCGATCTATGGCATGCTCTCGGTGGATGATGCCATCGCGCATCACGATTGGGGCAAGCTGCCGCGGCCGGCGATTGCCCTGCATGGCCAGCCCAAAGATGAAAGCAAGCCGACGCTGCTCTGGGATGGCGAGTGGGAGATTACCTATGTGACCTTCCGCGACATGGGTGCGGCTTTCGGCGTCGCGATCCTCGGCATTTACTTTCTGGTCGTCGCACAATTCGGCAGTTTCAAACTTCCGCTCGTGATCCTGACGCCGATTCCCTTGACGTTGATCGGCATCGTGCTCGGCCACTGGCTGTTTCACGCACCGTTTACCGCAACGTCGATGATCGGCTTCATCGCACTCGCGGGAATCATCGTCCGCAATTCAATTCTACTTGTCGATTTCATTCGCCATGGCGCAGGGGAGGGCAGGACTTTGCGTGAGATTTTGCTCCATGCCGGCGCGGTGCGCTTCAAGCCCATCCTCCTCACCGCGATCTCAGCTATGATCGGCGCGGCGACGATCTTGCTCGACCCGATCTTTCAAGGGCTCGCCATTTCGCTCTTGTTTGGGCTTGCCTCGTCGACGCTTCTGACGGTTTTGGTTATTCCGGCGATTTACATTCTCTTGCGAGACGGAAACGAGCAAAGGGCCTGAAACCAACCGATGGTGCGCCCAGCGTATCGCGTTCGATGGCCGCATTCCTGCATTCTTCGAGAAACGAAAGCCTCCTACATAGAGGCACGTTGCACCGAACGATTTTCTAGTTTTTACGGACCACTGCTTTACACGGAAACGTGATCGTCCGGCACCGGCCGCGAGAGCGGAAAAAATATCGGACGGCAAAACGGCCCTTCTGCGGGAGAAGGGCCGTCTACTGACGCGCCTCACAAAATGGGTGGGGGTGAGGCGCAGCGAAAGCTTACTCTCTATTTCGAATCTCCAAATTAAAAAGCGCAATATAATCTCTGTTTCACACGGCAGATGATTTATGAGCTTGGTTTTGGATCGATTTCTTTACGAAAGTCGTCGATGCGAATCCCCTAATTAAAAACTATCAATTGGCGTCTCAAAGATCGCGCAACAGTCATGATGCGCGTGAGGAAAATAGTCACTCGCGCCTACCTCTCGTTTTCGTGTCACGTTCGAATTTTTTTTTAATTACCTCGCATATTCTCGCGCGTTATACGCCAGCCGTTCCAGCCAGAGCGCGGACTCAGTCAAAGCTCTTATCATTCAGATGTCTCCGCTCAGTCGGCGGAAGACAAAGTAGGAATATTCTGTCGCATGATCGGCATTGTCAGGATCGCGCTGCAGCGGCCTTATACGTTCGTCGTCATGGCGATGCTGATCCTGATTTTCGGCGTCATGGCCTGGACCAAG
>JAJXZC010000279.1 GCA_021780275.1 Pseudomonadota bacterium | reverse complement strand
CGCATCGTCGCGCACCGCCAGAAGTCCGCCGTGGACCTTGGGGTGAAGCGTCTTGACGCGACCGTCCATCATTTCAGGGAAGCCCGTGAGGTCGGAGACGTCTTTCACCGGAAGGCCTGCCTCGGCAATGGCCTTTGAGGTGCCGCCGGTGGAGACCAGCTCAACGCCTGCGTCGTGGAGCGCCTTTGCGAAATCGACAAGGCCCGTTTTGTCTGAAACCGAAAGAAGGGCACGGCGGACCGGTTGAAGGTCGGCGGCTTCGGGGAGGGTTTTGGTGGAGACGGACATGGGCGGCTCTCTATCTGGATGCGGGCGGGGATGGGATGGCAGGGCGATAGCACGAACAGGCTCTTTGGCCAAGCGGGAGGTGGGGTCTTTTGCCGGCGAGGGGTGAAATGCGGCAAATGGCTCCTGCCTGTGTTGCAAAGCGGCCCTCCAGATGGGGCCGCGGGCTGAATTAGGCTTCCGGGGTCTGGAATTTAAGGAGGACCCAATGGCCGAAACCCAAGCTGTCGATATGCTGGCGCTCCTCAAGGCGCATCCCTTGCCTTTTGCCGAATATCTGGGGCTGGAGCTTGTTTCCGCGGAGCCCGACCGGGTGGTGGGCCGCCTGCCGGTTCGCAAGGAACTCTGCACCATTCCAGACATCCTGCATGGCGGGGCGATCATGTCGCTGGCCGATACGATCGGGGCGGTGGCGACCATGCTCAATGTGCCCAAGGGCGCAACGACGACGACCATCGAGAGCAAGACCAATTTCCTCGCCGCCATTCCTCTGGGCGATGTGGCGGAAGCCATTTGCACACCGCATCACAGAGGTGGGCGGCTGATGGTCTGGGAGACGAAAATTCATCGGGGTGATGGGCGGCTTGCGGCGGTGGTGACGCAGAGCCAGCTTGTCATGCGTCCTGAGAAAGGCTGAGGGGTCCGCCTATGTCGAGCAGTTCGGGCAATTCCACGGCTTCGGCCGAGAGGAAGAGACGGCGGTGATGTGTCAGGCCGAGAAGTTTTTTGAAGCCGTTGTGCGCGGCTTTGATCCAAGTGCCGAGTTCATTTTCGTGGCGGCGACCGACGTGGCTCGGTAAATGTTTAGTCACTCCCGAGAAACCACCGCGTTCCCACAATGAATTGCTCCGCATCTGTTGGCGATGCGAATGGACCTACTAATCTCCCGGAATGACGATTCTTGAATGTGGTCCCTTCGATCCATTCCTGCTCGTCGAGATATGTTTCGCCATTACGAAACTCCAGCACCTCAGCCGCTCGTTTTCCGTCCTCGCTGTATAGCTTGCAGACGCTTCGGTATTCTTGCCCTCGTATCCGAGATTTTTGGTCGTCGGTCATATGTCGTACCTACCACACAGATATTTCTGTCACCGGGATTTCTTCAGAATCTTAAAATCTTGGTTCGGATATATGGACCTCACGATCAGAGCGATTGTCAGCCCATGTCGGGGAGTTCGGGCAATTCCACGGCCTCTGGTTTCGGCTTGCCGCCGTGGCGGGTCGAAAGCCGACGCCAGGCCCAGTTCACGTGCGCTTCGTCCTTGAAGACGTGACCGGAGACGACGATTTGCTCCGAACGACGAGTGGTGTCGCCAGCGCCCAGATAGATGCTTTCTTCAAGCGTGATCGTGGTCGGTGCACCCTTGCCGCGGGCGCGGAACTGCCAGCCGTCGCCATTGGGCAGCATGACAAGGACGTTGGAGCCGTCATGCGCCAGCGAGGCGCGGGCTTCCGGGTGCAGGTGGAAGCGGATCGTGAAGGGCAGATCGGTTTCCGGTTCGCGGTGACGAAGGCGTTGCAGCAGGCCTTTCGGCGCTTCCGTCTTGAGCAGCATGTCCTCGCCGCGCAGTTCCTCGCCGTCGGCTGCGAGGAAGAGGCGGCGGTGATGCGTAAGACCGAAGAGTTTTTCATAACCATTGTGCGCTGCCTCGATCCAGGTGCCGAGTTCGTTCTCATGGCGGCGGCTTTCGACGCGGCTTGGACCTTCCATGAGGCGGGCGCCGAGAAGGGCGCGGCCTATGGGTGCGCGCAGGATGCGGGCGGATGATGTGTCGGCGAGCACCAGCGTCGATTGCGCGGCGGTGGCCCGGCTGGCGGCTTCCCAGTCGGGGCCGAGGACGCGGGTCGAGCCGCAGTTGACGACGATGCGTGCTGTCTTGGCGCTCATTTCGAAAGAGAGGCAGCCAGCATGCGCCGAATGGCTGTAGCGGCCGGGGGGCGGCGGGCCGGTGTCGGCGACGATATAGGTGGGGCCTGCCACCATGCGCTGATAGCCCGAGTGGGGTGCGAAGCCGAAGGGGCGGCCCTTGGTGTCGTCGGAAGACAAGGCGGCGTCGATAGCACCTTCCGTGCCTTCGTTGGCGCCATTGAAAAGCGCCAGCTTGCCGTCGCCATGCCGGAAGAAACGCAGCATGGGCATCATGCGGTCGATGGCGTCGAGGATCGGCTTCGGCACATTGATGTGACGATGGATCATCGCTTCGCGCAGCGAGATGAGATCGAGAAGGATCGAGAGCATGGCGGCGGGATTGCGTGTGACATGGCCGCCGTCGGGGAGAATCTGCTTTTCGACTTCGCGGCAGACGAGGGCGAGACCCTTGTCGAGACGCTTCTGACCTGCCGAGAGGCAAAGGCCGGAAAAGGCGAGACCGAGCGCCGCGGTAAAGCGCGGTTCGCCTGCGGGGGCAAGCGAGGCCGTGCGGGCAAGGTGACGCGCCTGCCGCGCCATATTGCGTAAGAGCGTCGAGCGGTAGATGAGGTCCGAGCCGTCGATGATGAGCGCGCCGTTGGAGACCCATGAGATGAGGCGTCTGCCCAGCACATGGGGCCGCCATGCGATGTCGTCCCAGTCGCCCGCATCGCCGATCCATCCGGCGACGAGCGTCTGGGCATAGGTGCGCGCGGCATCGCCGTCAGCCGCCGTGAAGTGACGCAGCCATGAGAAGCCATGAAGCTCTTCGCTCCAGACTTCGGAAGGGGGCGTCGCGAGGAAGGGCGAGCTGCCGTCTGTTTTCACCTGCCCGCCAGGGAGCGACCAGCGGCCCTGAAAGAGCGCATCGGCAATGGCGGCGCGACCGGGGCGGAGATCGCGCGGGTAGTGGATCATGTGGTCGGGCATCGGCCCGCGGAGCGACTTGCGATAGGCCCAGGTGGCATAGGCGCGGGCGAGCAGACGGTCACGGGCGCGCACGAGGGCGGCGCCGACGAGATCGATGGCGCGGTTGCCGGGCGGCATGGCGAGATAGGCAGGCGCAAAGGGGCCTGACGAAACAGGATCGACGTCCGGCAGGGCCGTCATTTTTGACGGGGTAATTTCCTGCCCTTCGTCCTGACCTTCGTATTCGTCTTTTTCAACTTCTCTCATTGGCGACTGCCTCCGGCAGCAGCGTCTGGATCAAGCGTTTCCCCGAAGTCTGGCGATATTGTCAGCATAGGCGGTGGGGCCGCCTTTGAAAGTCGCGGTGCCTGCAACAAGTACATTGGCGCCAGCGGCGATGGCGCGGGGTGCGGTGTCGAAATTGATGCCGCCGTCCACCTCAAGCTCGATGTTGCGTCGGCTGGCGGTGATCGCTTCGCGGATCTTCGTGATGCGCGGGATCTGGCTTTCGATAAAGCTCTGGCCACCAAAGCCCGGATTGACGCTCATGACGAGGACGAGGTCGATGTCGCCGAGGAGCGGCCAGAGGACTTCGAGCGGTGTTGCGGGATTGAGCACGAGGCCGGGCTTGGCGCCGGCGGCGCGGATCGCCTGAACCGTGCGATGGGGATGGGGCCCGGCTTCGGGGTGGAATGAGATGATGTCGGCGCCGGCGCTCGCGAAAGCGTCGATATAGAGATCGACGGGCGAGATCATCAGGTGCACGTCGAAGGTCTTCTTCGTATGGGGGCGGAGTGCCTTCACGACATCGGGGCCGATGGTGATATTGGGCACGAAGTGGCCGTCCATGACATCGATGTGGATGTAGTCCGCACCCGCCTTGTCGATAGCGCTGACTTCCTCGCCGAGCTTTGCAAAGTCGGAGGCGAGAATGGATGGTGCGATCTTGATGGACGACGGCGCGCTCATTGAACCCCCTGGGACACTCTAGATTACCCGATATCGGCGGCTGCAGCCGGTTCAAACCACTATATCTTGGTGAATTCAGTGCTTAACAGCTTGAATCTTTGGGCGCAAGGATAGACAAATACTCAACCGCGACCATACCGATCTACATAATTCCGGTAATTCATGACCCAGGTTTCTGCCCGATCAAGTGGGCCTGATCTTAGCTTTCGCCAGAGGCTGACGTGGCTGGCCCATCTCTACAAGGCAGTGGCCTATCAGTATCACCGCGATCTGGGACGCGAGGTTCAGGCGCTGGTCCCGCCGGACGCCGTGATTATCGACGTTGGTGCCCATGCCGGGCAGCACACCAAGCTCTTTGCCCGTATGGCGCCCAGAGGCCATGTCTATGCCTTCGAGCCGGGCGTCTATGCGCGTTCGATCCTCGACATCGTTTTCAAATTGAGACGCTTTGCCAATGTCACGCTGGTGCCCTTCGGCCTGTCGGATGCGGTGACGACCGAGACACTGCATGTGCCGTTGAAACGGCGCGGCTCGATGGGTTTCGGCCTGTCGCATATCGGTCCCCAGACCGATGGCCGCGAGACGGCGTCGGAAGATATCCATCTGACGACGCTCGACAAGTTCGTCGAGGAGGCCGGGATTTCGCGGATCGATTTCATCAAGGTCGATATCGAAGGCTGGGAAGTTCATTTCCTGCGCGGCGCGATGGCTTCGATCGAGAAATTTCGGCCCGCCATCATGATGGAAGTGATCGAGCCCATCCTGGCGCGCGCGGGCGCAAAACCCGCAGAGGTTTTCGATGCGCTCTTGCCGCTGGGCTATGTCGCATTCGCCACGGCGGAGCATGACGCCTATCGCATGAAGTCAGTCGACGGCTTTACTGGCGAGGCAGATTATTTCTTCGTGCCGAAAGAGCACGCGCATCTCGTCAAGGCGCGCTGATCAGCGTTTTTGAAGTCGGGCGGCAAAGAAGCCATCGACGCCGCCGAGCTCTGCAAGATGGCAGGGAAGGGTGCGCAGATCGCCCGCAGGCGTGATCGCTTCCGACAGGCCACCGATCTCATCCGCTTTGATTTCTGCGCGGATGAAGTCCGGGTGGTTCTTCAGAAAGGCGTCGATTTGCGCGGGGCCTTCCTCGCGTTCAAGCGAACAGGTGCAATAGATGAGGGTACCGCCGGGTGCGAGCAAATCGGCGGCGTGTTCGAGCAGGCGTGATTGCAGAGCCGCCAGGCGGTCGCGATCGGCCGCGGTCTTGAGTTGCAATACATCGGGGTGCCGCCGTGCTGTGCCGGTCGCCGTGCAAGGGGCGTCGAGCAGGATGAAATTCCATTGGTGTCCCGCATCGAAAGTTGCGGCATCGCTCACGACGACTTCGGCGGTGAGCGACAGGCGTTCGAGATTTTGTTTCAACCGTTCGAGACGCGGCGCGGAACGATCGACCGCCGTGACATTGGCGCCATGAGCTGCGAGCCACATGGTCTTGCCGCCGGGCGCGGCGCAGAGGTCGAGAACATCGCGACCTTTTACAT
>JAJXZC010000075.1:2956-22805 GCA_021780275.1 Pseudomonadota bacterium | reverse complement strand
TGCCGCTGCGGAGCGCGACGAGGCCGTCCGCCGACAGCGCCCAGCCGGGCGCGGCGCCAAGAATCCGGCGGCGGGCGGCGAGCACAAGGGCGGCGCGGATAATTTCCGCGGTCGGGGCGCGGGCGTCCATCTGGGCGTCGTGCAGCACCAGATCCTCGAGATGCGCCAGCCCGCCCTCGAGCCACAGCGAGGCGCAGGCGTCGGAAAAATGCGTGCGCGAAACCCACCCCTCCCGGATCGGACTGGCGCGCAGCCGCTCGTCGAGCCGGGCGAGCGAATCCTCGGCTTGCGCCAGGTGTCGCTTTTATTTCCTCTTTTCAATTGCGCGGCACGTCATCAATCCGTGAGTTTTGGCCGCTATCGTTCGATGGTTTTTGGCTAGCGATTTCAATTCAGGCGGGTGGCCTTTGGCGATTGGTTCAAAACGCAGAGGAGCCCTGCGTGGCCGCACGGCGGCGGTTGGGGACGGCGTCTGGGCGGAGGCCAAGCGCCAGGCGCGCGAACTCGACAAGGTGTTGGATGGATCGGGCCCGAGGCGGGCTCTGACCGCGCGAGCGGCCGCCGAACTCAATCTGACGACGCGCCAAGTCTATAATCTGCTGAAGCGCTACGCCACCTCGCGCACGGTCGCCACTTTGCTGCCGCGCCGCCACGGATTGCGGGCGAAGCGTCTGAGCGCCGGCGTCGAGGCGATCGTCGCGGCGACGCTCAAAGAAAAGTGGATGGTGAACGAGGCGCCGCCGCTTGCGCCGATCGTCGACGAGATCAGGGCGCGCTGCGCTGCGGCGGGCCAACGACCGCCGTCCTATGTTTCCGTGCAACGGCGGATCGCCCTGCTATTTGACGATCTGGCTATCGCCAAGGCGCGAACTTCTACCGCCAGGCACGTCCGCCGCTTCAAGGCCCGGCCGGGCTATATTTCGGCGGCGCGGCCGCTGGCCGTCTGCCAGATCGATCATACGCCGACCGACATCCAGTTCGTCGAGGTCATCGACGCCGTCGGGACGTTCGTCGGGCGAGCTTATCTCACCCTGCTCGTCGATGTTTTTTCGCGAGCGATTATTGGCTTTTGCTTGACCCTGGAGAAGCCGAAGTCGCTCTCGGTCGCGCTCTGCATGGCGCAAGCGCTCTGCCCGAAGGACGCATGGCTCGCCTCGCGCGGATTGGCCGATTACGTCTGGCCGATGTTCGGCCGGCCGGAGACCCTCGTGGTCGATGGCGGCAAAGAATTCAAGGGCGGCGCTTTCGCGCGTGGCTGCCAGGAGTATGGCATAGCCATTCGCCCGCGGCATCGCGGCAACGTGCATCAGGGCGGAGTGGTCGAACGACTGCTCGGCGCGCTCAACGGCGTCATTGGCGCCCTGCCCGGACGCACCGGTCGATCGGTCGCCGATCGCGACGGCTATCCCTCGGAAGCGAAAGCGCGGCTGACCTTCGCCGATCTCGAGCGTTGCGTCGCGCTGGCGGTCCTCGATCACAACTTGCGTCAAAACGAAAAGACGCTGATCGCGCCGATGAGCGAATGGATGGCGCAATCCGCCGAACTGCCGCGGCGCACCTACGACCCGTTGCAGGTGCTGATCGCCTTCCTGCCGGGCGGCGAGCGCCGCTTGACGCCGCAAGGCGTCAGCTTCGAGGCGCTCGATTACTACGCGCCCTGGCTCGGCGAGCTGGTCCCCGAGCGCGACCGGCTCGGTATGCTCGAGGTGCGCGCCGATCCGCGCGACGTAAGCCATATCTATGTGCGCCATCCTCACACCGGACTATTCCAGCCAGCGGCGCGGCGCGACGGCAGGATGGAGCCTATCACCTTGTGGGAGCATAAGCGCAACCGCGCGACGCAGCGGGTCGCCACGGGTCAAACGCCGGAGATGAAAGTCGCGCTGCGGCGGGCGATCAGCGAGATCGCCGACGCCGCGCAACGGCCGGCCGATGTCTTGCGCGCCAAATCGGCGACGAAATCCGCCCTCCGCGCGGCCGCCCGCTCCGCCCATGCCGAAAACGCCGACAAGCCCTATCGGGCGATGGCGCCGGACGCGCCGGCCGCGCTGGAGCATCCCCCGCGCGAAAAACGCGCTTTGCCGGTGGAGGACTGGTGAACGGCGCGCATCTTTTCGACCATGTCCGTCCCTGGTTGGCGCGGCCGGCGAGCGAGCGGATCGCCTTCATTCGCGCCGCCCGCTGGATCGCCTATGAGCGAGCACTCGCCGCGCATCGCAACTTCGACGATCTGCTCGCGCGGCCGCCGTCGCTGCGAACGGTCGGCCTGATGCTGCTCGGCCCCGCCGCCAACGGCAAGAGCATGATTGTCGAGCGCTTCGCGCTCAACCATTTGAAGCAGGCGGAAGCCAATAACGAAAAGCCGAGAGTCCTCGTCGTGCAGACCCGCGAGGGCGCCGGCCTGCTCAATTTCTACGGCGGGATTCTGTCGGCCTTGCAGGCGCCGCAGACGAGATCGCGCGACACGCTGGCCAAGGCCGAACAGCTCGATTGCCTGTTTCGGCAATTGCGGCCGCGCCTCCTGATCTTCGACGAATTCCACAATTGCCTGCGTGGGCGCAGCCGCGACGTCGAGGCGATTTTCGCGACCCTGCGCCGTCTCGGACGGGACTATGACATTTCGCCGGTGCTGGTCGGCGACGTGTCGGTTTACGACCATGTCGCCTTGACCCAAGAAATGGCCAGCCGCTTCGGCCTCGCCGCCGTGCCGCGCTGGACTTACGCCGAGGAATTTTTGGCGCTGCTCGACACTCTCGAAGCGGCCTTTCCGCTTGGAGCGGCGTCAAACCTTTCCGGCGAGGCGACCGCGCGGGCGATTTTTGCGCTGTCCGAAGGACTGATCGGCGAAATCGTCGCGATCGTCACCCAGGCGGCGATTTCGGCTTTGCGCGGCGGCGGCGAGCGGATCACGGCGGCGATGATCGCGGATTTGTACTACGTTCCATTGTCGCGCCGCAGGGGCGCGCCGCAACGCGAAGCGCTGCTGTGAGCGCGCCGATCGCCGGTGCGCTGTTCGCGATCGAAATCCAACCAAGCCGCGCCGCGCGCGCGTCGGAGCGCTGGCCGGTAGCGGTCCAACCCGAGCCGGACGAGCTGCTGTCAAGCTGGCTGCACCGGCTGGCGCTCGCCCATGGCTTGCCGCCCCGCGCGTTTGGAGCGGCGCTCGGATTGGGCGGCGGCGCCTGGTCCGGTCGACTCGATCTGGCGCCGCCCGCCGCGCTTCTCGATCAGCTGGCGCGACGAACCGGACTGGCCGCCGCGGCGATCGCCAAGCTGTCCTACCGTGATTTCGGCGCGACGGCGCTGCTGCTGCCGATGCGGACGACAGTTCCGCCGCGCCGCAGCGGACGCTGGCGGGCGACCTGGCTGCAGGCCTGCCCTTCCTGCCTCGCCGAAGACAAACAACCGTATTTTCGTCGCGCCTGGCGGCTGGCGACGACGATTTTCTGCCCGCGCCATGCCAGACGGCTGATCGATCGTTGTCCCACGTGCCAACAGGCCTTGGTCCCGTTCGATCAGACGGCGCTGGCGCCCCAGCATTTTTGCGCGCATTGCCTCTTTGATCTGCGGCGCGCCGCGACGCCGCGGGTCCACGCGCTGGCCCGTCGGACGGCGCAAAGCTTCGCCGAATTGGGCCTCGGCCTGACCGCCGAAGACGCCGCGGCGCGCAAAGCCGTTCTCGGGCTGCCGGTGCGGCGCGATCTGCCGCGATCGGCGGCCTTTACCGCGCTGTCGACCCGCGAGCGCGCCCTGTTCCTGATAGACCTTAACGACGAAATCGAGGCGATTCTGGCCGCGGCTGGGCGCCAACCCGCTGTCGCCGCCCCGCCAAAGATCTCCCTTGCCACGCTTTTATCCGCCTATTCCGCCGTGCGGTGGCGCCGGCGTCACTGAGGTTATCTCCAGATATCAAATTTCCTCGCCTGATCATATTTCTGCTGTCGCGCGCAGGCTTTTCCTATCAGGCACCACCGGCCTGCCAAATTGGATGAGTCAGAAATCGTCTGGATGTTTCTCGGAGCGCATCATGAAAAAATCGCCTCCGACTTTCCGAAGGCGCATCGGAACTCTTCGCGCCGCGCCAGCTGCGTCAAATGTGATCTCTTCAAAACCCCTGCGCGGATCGAAGTGTAAATCCGCTGGTGCCGCTGCCACAGCGAACGGATTGACGGTCCGCCGGGACCATCAACTCAAACGCCTGACGCTCGCTTCGATTTTGTGGCGGTGCCGGCCAATTCGGCCGAAGCGCGCAATCCCATCCCGGCCAGCCCAGGAAATGGATATCTCCCAGGTTTCGCAACGTGGTCCTGGTTGATCGCCGATTGATAGAACGCTGTATTGGGCGGTGTCGCACGCAGGATTATCTCTTGTCTGCTCCGATCGACACTATAAAGCTGTATCAGAACACGACTTATGAGTTCGCCGACAAGACCGGCTTCGAACATTGCGGTGTCCTCAATCGCGGATTCAACACCCGCCAGATCGCGATTCTCGATCGCGTCGATAAGCCGCTCCTGAAATGAGAAATATCGGCTGGACATTGCTTGGTGAGCGATGATGCCTTGCCACAAATACGAGATACGTTCCATGATCCGATTGTGTCCGTCTAGAATTTCCCGATTGTTGGTTATCTGGAGAATTCTACTGTAAAGCGGCTGAGTAGATTCGGCGTGGCGGCGATCGGGATCGTGCAGGCGGCGCCAATAACCCACGATGTCGTCAAGCGCCTGAGGCGAGGTCGATTTGAATACCTGCCTCACGCTTCCAGCGACCAGAGTCCCCCGCATATATACAAGGTCCTGATATTCCTGTGCATCAATTGTCCGCCCGTAAAACCCACGCCCGGATCCGCGCGCAATGAGTTTTTCGTTGAACAAGCGATTCAGAGCCTCGCGCACGGGGGTTTGGCTGACATTGAGACGCTCGGCAAGCTCCAAAATATTGATTTGTTGGCTCGGCTTTATTTCGAACGTGATGGCCATATCCTTAATTGCCAAATATGCCTTATCATGATACTGCACGGTCCGTACGTAAGTCATGATGCGCTCCTTAATGTCAAAGCGTAATAAATCACCCACTACTAGAACGGCACCATACCATCCTATAGCATTCTATACTGCATGTTAATATCGTGCATTTACACTTAATATGCGTGCTATTTGCCTAAACTATGCGGCGCTATCAGGAATAACGGACGACAATAGTTTTGCGAAAATCCTTCGCTCGTTTTCAACGGCTTGAAAAAAAGCGGCGTCGGCTTTTTCGACCTGTGAAACTGCTTTCACGAGTATATCTACTCCATTTTCGGTGAGTCGTGGGTTTTTCGACCGCTCATCAACAGTCCTTTGTCGAGTTATGTACGAATGCCTCTCCAATGTTCGAAGTATTTGCGACACCGTGTTCGCGTCGAGGCCAATGTGGCGACTCAAGTCCGCTTGCGTCGTCAAGTTCGACCCGCGCGTCAACCATCCAACGGCGGCGAGAACGACGAATTGAGGTTGAGACAACCCAACTGAATGCAATGACGTTTCAATGGCGCGCCGCCACGCGAGACTGGCGCGCCAAAACAGGAAGCCCAGACTTTCCTCGGGGCCAGAATGTTGGCTCGTCTCCTCCCACCGAATGGTCATTTTTCCGCCGGCCCCATTGCGCTTGCGATTTTCGCGAAATCACTCAAAGAAATCTCGAAGCATCCGCGCCGAAATGGATAGCCCCAGTTCCGCTTGTCGGAGACGAAAGCCAATTCGTCCAGTAGAGGGAAAATCGGCACCTCGCGGACGGTCATATAATTGATGTCGCGTCGATAGGGAACAAAGCCACCGCCCATATCGAACGGATAGACTTCATCTCCGGCAACGGTTCCCAAAGCGGTGAAACGTTTGCAGGACGATTTTTCTCCCATGACCTCGGTCGGGGAATAATAAATTAGCCGGTCTTCGCGGCGCATGCGGCGAAGCGGGCCCGGCTTGCCGTGACACACTTGGGCAAAGCCCCCCGAAACCCCTCGGAGGACATGCTGACGGCTAACCACGCCGATCCAATACCGCTTATCCCTCTCGACCGCGGAGACCGGAATTTCTTCGGGCGCAAAAAGACTATCGTTCATTGCGCGCCTCCAGTCGGCGCTCGGGCGACCGCGATCTCAGCCAGACGCTCCATCGCAATCGGCAACCCGACTTTCATTTTCTTTCCGAAGATGCGCGAAAACAAAAAGCTCAACGGGCCGTTGATTTCGATGCGGTGCCTAAAGGTGCAACCGTCCGCGGTCGCCTCGATTTCATGAGTGAATGTGAGCTTGGCGAGCGGCAAAAATGACACGTCTCGAAAAGACTGGCCTTCGTTGACTTCGGCCAATTGGAACGGAGTCTTGGGCCCGTTCCGGGGCTTCAGGACGCCTTTCGCGCCAAGCTTGAAAGGCCCGGACAATTCGCAACTTTCGATCTCATGGTCCCATGTCGGCCAATTTTTTACATCCGCCCAGGTCGCCCAGACGGCGGTCGGCTTTGCGGAACAGGTGATTTGATGCACAGCAATCAACATGACGCCCCCTTTTTAAACTAACGTTGCGTATCATACGTGTTTGTATGATACAAGTACGTATTATCAGTTTTGTGACATAGGTCGCCGGTCCCCGACCATCGGCGACCTCGGGCCGAGTTAGTTGGCAAGGTTGCCGGGATCGCGTCAATGTCAGACAGTGACTGTTCGAAATTAAACAAAGTCCGGCCGTGGCGGATTGGCGTGCGGCCGCCAGCATGGCCGCCTTGCCCGCAAATCACGACCTCGGGAAAAGTGAGCGCGCGGGGTATCAACTTGCGTATTCTGCAACGCGCCTTTCGGCGCTCCCGGGCCGGCTTTACGCCTTAGCGGGAGAGCACGCTGCTTCCAACGCACCGTCGACTGCATGCGCCGAATGATTATGATCGGCCGATAACAACGTATAGACGGTCGGCAGAACGAAGAGCGTGAAAAGCGTTCCAACCGACAATCCCGTGATGATCACGACGCCGATTGCAAAACGACTCGCTGCGCCGGCGCCGGTCGCGCCGAGAAGCGGCAACATGCCGACGACCATCGCGACGCTTGTCATCAGGATTGGCCGCAGTCGTATTTGCGCGGCATATACGATCGCCGCCCGTTTGTCGAAGCCGTCGCGGGCTTGCTTTTCGTTGGCGAAATTGACCATGAGGATGCCGTGTTTCGCGATCAATCCTACCAGCGTAACCAAGCCGATCTGCGTATAAACGTTCAGCGATATGGTTCCGAGAAAAATCGGAAAAAGCGCACCGCAGAGCGCCATAGGCACGCTGACCAAGATGATAAGCGGGTCACGGAAGCTTTCGAACTGCGCCGCCAAGATCAGGTATATCGCCACCAAAGCCAAAATGAAAATCTTGTCGAGCTTGTTTCCTTCCTGAACAAACTGGCGCGACTCCGACAAGAAGTCGAATTGATAGTCCTTCGGTAAGATTTCATGTGCGATTTCGCGCAGAAGCGACACGGCTTGACCGACTTTGATTCCGTTAACTGGCAGGGCGGAGAATGTCGCCGAGTTCAGCTGATTGAATTGGCTCAGCGCGTTGGGGCGCACCGACCGTTCGATCGCGGTTACCGTCGCCAGGGGCGCCATGTCGCCGTTGCCCGTCTTGACAAAAAAGTTCTGCAGGTTTTCGCCGACCAGGCGTCGCTCACGCGCGGCCTGCGGTATGACCTGGTAGGAACGGCCGCTGAGGCTGAAAAAATTGAGATAGTTTTCGCTCATCATCAAGGCCAGCGTATTGCCGACCGCCTGCAGGCTGACCCCTATATTGTTCGCTTTCTTGCTGTCGACCCGCATCTTGAGCGTCGGCTGATTGAACTCGAGATCGCTGTCGACGAACAGGAACAGCCCGCTCGCCTGAGCCTTCTGCTTCAATTCTTCCATCACCTTGTAAAGCGTCTCGTAATCGCCTGGCGTGCTCACGACCATGCGGACCGGCAGGCCGCCCGTGGAGCCAGGCAGCGGCGGTGGTGAAAAAACGAAAGCGCGCACGCCTTCCGCCTCCGCCGCCAGCATTCCTGACAGCGGTCCATAAAGATCCTGCGCCGTTTTGTTTCTCCGCTCCCAAGGCTTGAGCATCATGCCCGCCAGACCCTGGTTGGCGCTTTCGGTTCCACTGATGATAAAGTCTGCGTCCGTTTCCTGGAACGAGCGAAAGACCTTATCGATTTTGGGGCCGAAGGCTTCAAGGTAGTCGACATTGGCATATTGCGGAGCTTTGACGGCCGCAAATAAGATCCCTTGATCTTCTGCTGGCGCCAGTTCACGCCGCGCCGACTTGAATTCGAAAGCAACGATCGCGCTAACGCCAATCGCCAAAATCACGACGGCGGGGCGGAAATCGAGCGAGGAAGAGAGACGGTGGCCGTACCAATCCGAACAGGCCGTGAAGATCGCGTCGATTGCGGAGCCGAGCCGATTCGAACCGTCGTTTTTCGTCAGCAATTTTGAGCACATCATGGGAGAGACCACCAGGGCGATCACGCCGGAAATGATGACAGAGCCTGCCAGAGTCACCGCGAACTCCCGGAACAGCGCGCCGGTCAAGCCGCCCAGCAAGCCGATCGGCGCAAAAACAGCGGCAAGCGTCAACGTCATCGCCACAACCGGCCCCGCAATCTCGCGGGCGCCCAAGAGCGCCGCGCGGACTGGTGTCTCGCCATGCTCAATCCAGCGATGAACGTTTTCGGCGACGACAATGGCGTCGTCCACGACGAGGCCAATGGCGAGAACGATCGCCAAAAGGGTCAGAAGGTTGAGCGAAAAGCCCAGCGCGAGCATCACCACCATGACGCCCACGATTGACAATGGAATGGTGACGAGGGGAATCAGGACGGCGCGAAAGCTGGCGAGAAAAAGGAAAATGACCAGGACAACGACCACAACCGACATCGCGATCGTTCGCACCACCTCCTGAATTGAAGCGCGAATGAATTTGGTCGAATCATAAGTGATTTCGGCGCCGAGCGTTGGCGGCAGTCCGCGCTTGAATTCTGGCAGCGCCGCGCGGATCGCATCGACCGTATCCATCGGATTGCCGTCCGGAGTGGCCTTGACCGCGAGAAAAACCGCTTTGCGACCATTCATCGTCACCGAGGAATCGGTATTTTGCGCGCCTAGCTCGACCGCGGCGACGTCGCGGATGCGCACCATGTCATCGTCGACCGATCTCACCACCAGGTCGCGGAACTGCTCGACGTCGTTCAACTCCGTTTCAGCGATGATATTGGTGACCGTGTAATGTCCTTTGACTTGGCCGGGCGCTGCAAGGAAGTGATTGGATCGAATTGCGGCGGCCACTTCGTCGGCGCTGATCCTGCGCGCTGCCATTTTGGCCGGGTCCAGCCACAGACGCATGGCGAACGTTTGCCCGCCGAGAATTTCCGTTGATGCCACGCCATTGATCTTGCCGATAAACGGTTGAACGGCGCGCGTGATATAATCGGAGATCGCGGCCCGGCTGAGTTCGTCGCTCGCAAAGCCTATGAACAACGCTGGCGTTTCCTGGCCGGTATCCTTGACGATGATCGGATCGTTCGCGTCGCGCGGAAGAAAATATTTGACCTGCTGCACTTTGGCGAGAACGTTCGTCAGCGCTTTCTCCGAATCGTAATTGAGCTTCAGATGCGCGGTGACGACGCTTTGCCCGGTAAATGATGTCGAGGTGAGATAGTCAATTCCATCCGACGTCGCCACTGCCTGGGCGATTGGCGTCGTGATGAAGCTTTTCATCAATTCCGGAGACGCGCCGGGATAGCGGGTGCTCACGGTGATGGCCGTAGACTGCAGGGCCGGAAATTGCCTGATCGCCAAGCTCTGGAAAGAGGCGATGCCGCCAAGCAGGATCAGGAGTCCAATGACGGACGCCAGGACCGGACGGCGAATGAAAATATCGGTGATCTGCATCACGGCTGCCTCATTCAGCGGAGACGGTTTTGGAAACGGGCAGCGTTCCGTCGCGGACGGGCGTCACGGTCATGTCCGAGACGAGACGGGATTGGCCTGATACAATGACCGTTTCGCCCGGCTTCAAACCCGAGTTCACCACTGTGACGCCATTGTAACGCTCGCCGGTCCGCACCGGCCTGCGGACAGCCTTGGCGGCGCCGGTTGAATTGGCGTCGTCCTGCACCACAAAGACGCTGTCGCCATACAGACTGTAATCGATCGCGGTTTCCGGCACGACGACCTCTTCGCCGCCAGTCGGCAGAACGACATTGACGTTCACGAACATGCCGGGCAACAAGCTTTGATCGGGATTATCGGCGGTCGCCTGAATTTTGATCATCCGCGACTCAACTTGCAACTGCGGCTCGATGCGCGCGAGGCGCGCGCTGAACGTCCGCCCGGGGAAAGCGTCGACATTCAACACGACCGTCTGCCCGACCGAAAGATCGGATCGATATTGTTCGGGCAAGGAGAAATTGATTTTGACTTGCGCAAGATCCGTCAATGTGATGAGGCCGGCGCCGGGGCTTACATATTGCCCGATATTGACACGGCTGATTCCCAGCTGGCCGGTGAACGGCGCGCGAACGAGCTTCAGTTCGATCTCAGCCCGAATCTTGGCCAGTGCGGCGTCGATCTGCTCAACGGCCGCCTGTTGTTGGTCGAGGGTCGCGTGCGCCACCGATTGCGTTTTGATCAGCTGTTGCGATCGTGACAGATTGAGCTTCGCCAGCCGATATTGCGACTGAAGGGATTCAAGGTCGGCCCGTTCCATTCGATCGTTCAATTGAACCAGGGGCTCTCCTGCCGAAACGATGGCGCCGGGACTGAACATGATCCCATCAACCCGGCCGGCGGCTTCCGGCGCGATCGTCACCTGCCGAATCGCCTCGATTGTGCCGATGCCCGCAATGCCGCGCGGCGGCGTTTCGAGTCGCGCCTTTGTCGTCGCCACTTTGGGCGGCGGCGGCATGTTCTCGAGGAAATATTTCTTGCTCATTGCGGGGCGAATGATCTGATCGAAATAGACCATCGAGCCGCCCATCGCCGCAACGACCAAAGTGGTGAGAATGGCGCGCTTGATCACAGGGCTTCTCCAGTCGCAGTCGCGGCTTGCGCGCCGATGTTGGATTCGACGGGAGATGGCGCGACTGTCCTGGTGCGCACGGCTGTCACTGTCGCGACGAACCCGCAGACGCCGCAAACGGCGCCTGCGATCGCCAGCCATTCCAGTCCCCATCCGCGGGCGAGGATCTCGCTGCCGATTCCGGCGCCGAGCGCATTTCCGACGTTGAAAGCGCCGATATTGAAGGACGAGGCCAAATTAGGCGCCCCTTGCGCGGCCCGGAGCACCCGGGCCTGCAATCCTGGGACGAGGCTGGCCCCGCAAAGACCTGTAATGAACAGATTCGCCCCGGTCGCGCCGACACTGTTCTTCGTGATCGCGAAAGCCGCGAGAGACGCCGTCAGCAAAGCGGACAGAATCAGCGCCGACTGGTCGGGCCATCGGTCGGCCAAGCGACCGCCATTCGCGACGCCAGCTGTCATCCCGACGCCGAACAACAACAGCATCATCGACGTTGTGACCGCATCTGCATGGCCTTGCTGGGCCAGAAGCTCGGACACGTAAGTGAAGACGGTGAAGATCGACGCCAAAGTGAAAACGGTGATCGACAACGCGACGATCACCTGGCGATCCGCGAGAATGGCAATCTCTTTGCGAAATCCGCCGGCGGGGACGCCCGGGACAGGCGGAAGATGCATGACAAGCATGGTCGCCACGCCGCCGCCGAGAACCGTGATAATCCAGAACGGCGTCCGCCAACCGTATTCTTGGCCAATCACCGCGCCCAGCGGGACGCCCATGACATTGGCGAGCGTCAGTCCAAAAAACATGACGGCGATTGCGCGGCCGCATCGATTGGGTGGAACAAGATGGGTGGCGACGACTGCGCCGACACCAAAAAATGATCCATGCGCCATGGCCGCGACGATGCGCCCGAGCATTAGGGTGGAATAATTCGGCGCTAGGGCGCAGATCAGATTGCCGATGCTGAACAAGGCCAGAAGCCCGAAGAGCAATCGATCCCGACGAACGGCCCCCGTGATCAAGGTGAACAGCGGCGCGCCGATCACGACGCCGATGGCGTAAAAGGAAACCAGCAAGCCGGCGTTCGGCACTGTAGTCTGGAAATCCTTGGAGACAACCTGGAGCAACCCGACGATCACAAATTCCGACGTGCCGATCACAAATGCGCCAAGCGCGAGCAAAATAAGGGAAAATGGCATCGTAGCCTCGCTTGCAAGGATGAAACTGCATCAAAGGGACGAAGTGCCGATCGCAAGAAGGCGCCCCGTCATTCGTAGGAATTATCCGACGGCTGCGGTCGTCTCCCGCTCCGAGGACTGGATTAGGGCGCAACGCACCGTGACGTCGGAGTCGGGCTGGAGGAGCACACCGCCGACGGCCTGCGGGCGGCTCAACTCTTCAAGGCGGAAGCGCTGGACGAGGCCAGCGACCATGTGCTGCATTTCCAGTTCCGCCAAAGTGCGGCCGATGCACACGCGCGGCCCGTGCCCGAAGGGGTGCAAGGGCGACGGTTCGCCACGGAGGTAGCGATCGGGGTCAAAGCCATCCGGGTTGCTGTAGACGCGCGCGTCGCGATTGATCAGGTACGGCAGCAGCATGACGCGCGATCCTTTCTTGAACATGCTGCCGGCGATGACGCGATCCTCCATGGCGTATCGGATGTTGAACCACAGCACGGAATAGAGGCGCATTGCTTCGAGGATCACCCTGTTCAAGAGGGTGCTTTCGTCATAGACCTGATCCGGCGGATTGACGTAGAGTCTGTCCCGAAGGATCTCTTCGCGCAGCTTCTGCTGGACGCCAGGATTCGCCGCCAACAGGTAGATGATCCAGTTCAGAGTCGTGGCGGTCGTCTCGTATCCGGCGACGATCATGTTGATGATCCGGTCGAGCAGGCGCTCGCGAGCCGAGGCGTCGTGTTGCCAATCGGGTTCGTCGGCCATCATCCGCGCCACCAAGCCATCGGCTGGAAGCTGCTTTTTCTCGACGGCCACATCAACGAGGCGCAAGGCTTGATCGCGTAACGCCGCTTTGTATGGTTTGGCGCGTTTCACGAAATCGCGACGATGGAATTCCAATATGCCTTGATCGAGAATATGTTTGATATCGATGAAAATCTGGTCCGCAAGCGCATGACCCGGAGCGAGAATGTCGCTGATCACACGACCGGAGAGTCGCATCGACAGTTCGGAAATATTTTCCGCTCCCGCGTCCATGGACACGACCTCATTGAGCAGCGCATCGACGTGGCGGCCGATAACGGAACCGTAGCGCCGGATGACCGTCATCTTCGCGAAATCCGGCGCGAGCGACTTCCGATGCCGTTCCCAATCCGCATCGGTATGCGTCGCGAGCATGCCTTTGCCGATCATTCCCTGCAATTTGGCGAGATCGGCGGTCGGATTCGGATATTTGATGAAATTGTCCTGCTGACGAAAGATTTCCGCGGCGACGCTCGGATTTTCGACGATGTAGGTTCGCTCCCGAAGTCCCGACCTGAACGAGACGACGTCGCCCCACCTGTTGACGATCGTCTGGAAAACGCCGAGAACCCGCTTGGGATCGATCAGCGCGGCTCCATTTCGGATGAAAAAGAAGATGGACGGCCCGCCCGGAATCGAAGCGCCCGGCGCCGGCGCTTTGCCGGTCGTGTTAGCTATCCTGAAACTGTTCGCAGTCATGGGCACCCCTCAACTCGATCGTTGGAAAAAGCTGGAAAGAGCGCGGGCCGCCTCCTGGCGGCCCGCTTGTCAAGTCACGCCTGAGATTCCGCGAGGCGCACGATGTTGCGTACCGACTGCGGCAAGCCGACGTCCATGCCCGCCCAGATCGCCTTGGCGAAAAAGTCGCTTTGCGCTTCGTCGACATCGGCCTCGATCGTGTGCGTGACCGAATTGCCGTTGGCGTCCGTCTCGTAGGAATGAATGGCGCGCAATTCGCCGAATGGCAGTTTGGTGATATCCGTGAATCCGCGATTGAAACTCACGTCCGTAAATTCCGCACGAATGAAATTTTCGACGCCACGCGGTTTCAGCAGGAACGCGTCGCCGGCCTTGAAGGCGCCTTCGAGGCTGCAGGATTCGAGTCCCTCGTCCCAGACCGGCCAATTGTTGACATCGGACCACAGCGACCAAATCTTCGTCGCGTCGGCCTTGGTCGGTTCGGTGTGCGAAACGCGAAATTTTTTCCTGGACATGCGTAGATTCCTTTTTTGGTTGGGCTTGAAGAGTTCAGCGCGCCGCGTCGATGCGTTGCGCAGTAATCAGGCAAGACAGATCGGCAAGTTTTTCGACTCTGGCGATTTCGAAACCGGCCTGTGCGAGCAGGGCGTCAAAATCGGCGCGCGTTCTCTCGCGCCCGCCCGTCAGCATCAACATGTTGAGATCGGTCGAACGCGCGAGTATCGGCTCATTGACGTCATCGAGCATCATTTCAACGAGGTAGAGGGTTCCTCCTGCTGGTTGCGCCGCCCACACATTTTTCAGGATGCGAATGGCGTCTTCATTGCTCCAATCGTGGATCACGTTGGAAAGGATGTGCGACGGCGCCAGGAGAACCGAGGCGAAGAAGTCGCCGCCGACAAAGGCGATCTCCTGGCCCGCAGTCGCTTGGCCCGCGGTCGCGGCGCTGGCCTTCGCCCGATCGACGACATGCGGCTGATCAAAGACGATTCCGCGCACGTGCGGGGATGCGGCGATGATATGTCGCAGAAGCGAACCGTCGCCGCCGCCAACATCACAAATCGTCGTAAGCTCGGAACGACAGAGGCAATGTGCCGCCTCGACGGCGATGATTGTCGCGAGCCCGCTCATTGCGGCGTCGAACACGCCGGCGACTGTCTTGTCTCGTCCTATGCGGACAAAAATCGGTTCGCCATGAACAATGTTGAACCCGGGCTCTCCGGTCCGCGCAGTTTCGTCGAGCGTTTGCCAGGCCCCGTCGAACAGTTCGCTCCAGAGCCTGGTCATGGCGGCGAACCCCGTCGGCGAATCTTGAAGAAGCAATCGCCCATCGTCCGCAAGCGCGAACGCCGTCCCTTGATGTCGAAGGAGACCCAGGTGAACCAGACCCAGCAGCAGGCGCCGGACGACATCGGACGAAAGACCTTTTCTGGCGGCCAGATCCTCCGCCGAGCAGGGCCGTTCGAGCAACTCGTCGAACACGCCGTTGCGCACGGCGAAAGCGACAAGCCGAGACATCCACAGGCCTGAAATCATGGCGAGGACCCGGGTTTCGGGCCGTTGGAGCGACGTTGAAAGATAGGTTTGCATTGTGACCGCCCTAGTTCGCCGTGATTGAGGCCGCGAGAAAGAGTCCTTCGAAATCCGTTCCGATGATCAGGGCCGGCGAGCTTTCGGACGTTTTCTTGCGATCGAGCCTTTCTGCGGCGGCGACGACATTCAGCGCAAACGTCGCGCTGCCAAAATCACCGTTTCCAGCGCCATCGTGTTTGAACCGCGCCGCGTCGCCCAATCGCAAGGCGACAGTTTCCCGCAGATCACTGATGATTCGCATGCGTCGGTCGTCGTTGGCCGCGACCTGAGGCACATGAACGCCCACAGTTTTCGCGTCCCGCCAGACCGACGCGAGATCTTCGAGCGCCGCGACCGGATGACGGCGCGGCTTCGACAGCAGGAGGCGCGGGCCGGGAGTTCCGTTGGGCCGGCGCAGGGCGAGCAGGCATCCCGCCTCATTCGCAGGAAACTCCGGCGAAATGCGCTGTTCGGCAAGAAGCGCGTCAACTGTGATACAGGCGGCCGGCGCTTCGACGCCTCCGGCGAAGGCCAGATCGACGGTGCCGTCGATCAGCCGTTGCGCCGCATGTTCGAGCGCCAGGGCAGAACTCAGAAGACCGCCCGAAAATGACTTGCTGTAGCCGCGAATGTTATGCGCGATCGAAATTTCGCCTTGCGCCGCAGCCGGAAACCACGCCGTGGCGACGTATGGGTTGATGGCTTCGACGCCCTTCGACGCGATCAGATCCTCGAGCTGGTTTTGAACGTAATTCCAGCCGCCCATGTCATTGCCGATGAACAGGCCGACCTTGTCGGGATCGTCGCTCTGCATCGAGTCCTTCACGCCCTCGAAGGCGACCATCGCGATCTGGCAGAAACGATCGATCTTCTTCAGCGCCCGCGGGCGAATGATGGAGGAGATGACGTCGTCGTCGATCATCCGGGCAAGAGCGTTGGGAAACGCGCAAACGTCGGTCGCCGCGGGAACAGTGACGGACATGGCTTCAATAGCTAACGCTTGCATCTCAGACCTCGTAGCGCGAGAGGATGATGGCGGAGTGGATTCCCGAGAAGCCGCTGGCGGTCTTGAGGATATGATTGACCGTCACGTATTCCGGCTGATCGACGACATTGAGGTTGCAGGCCGGGTCGCGATTGCGTTGGTTGGCCGTTGGCGGGATGGCGCCATTTCGCAGACTGAGGACACTTGCGACGATCTCGACTCCATTGGCCGCGGCCAGCGCATGTCCGGTCTGCGACTTCAACGACGTCACGGGGATTCCGGCGCCACGTGGGCCGAAGACGTCCATGACCGCGTTTGTTTCCGCAAGATCGTTTTGCGGGGTCGATGAGCCGTGCAGATTGATATGGTCGATCGCGTCCGCGTTCAGCCCCGAGTCGATCAGCGCGCTGCGGATGGATCGCGCAATAGGTTCCCCGCTGGCCTGGATGTCGGTCATGTGGAAAGCGCTGCTGACCGAGCCATAGCCGGAGACCACGGCGAGAGGCTGCGCCCCGCGCTCGAGCGCCGCGCTCAACGTTTCGACGACAATGGCGCCGCCGCCCTCGCCGAGCACGAATCCGTCGCGACCGATGTCAAAGGGGCAGCTTGCTTCTTCGGGAAGGCATTCGCGCGTCGAGGTCGCGTTGATTCGTGCGAAAGCGGCCACCACGAGCGGCGTAACCGGCGCCTCGAAAGCTCCAACGATCGCCCGTCGCGTCACCCTGCTGCGGATCGCCGCAATCGCGTAGCCGAGCGCATCGCAACCACCGGTGCAGCCGGTAGGTATCAAGGCATAGGCGCCTCCCGCGCCGGAATGCTGAACAAGATGGGCGACGAAGCGATTCAGCGAAAACGCCTTGAGGGAATAGCCTCCGACACGGCCGTCGCGACGGGCTGCGACCGCCTTTTCCATCGTTCCCATGGGACCGATTGCGGTCGAGACATAAAGCGCGGTCTCGGCGAGCGGCTTGACGGACTCCGGTCCGACAAGCCCCGCGCTTTCAAGCGCTTCGTGAATTGCTGCGCGCGCAATGCCGCAAAGTCGATCCTGCTCCAAGCCTGCGGCAGGACCCTCCCAACGGAACGCTGTTTCCGGTTCGAAATCTCGGATCAAGCCGGCGGCGCGGCTGACGCCCTCGCCAAGTGGAAACAGGTCGTTGAAACTGCAAGCTGCGCGCCCTGACAAGGCAGACGTCCAGAACGCGTCGACGCCGACGCCAGCTGCGCTGACCACGCCAATTCCGCTAACAACGATCGGGTCGTTCATTCGGCCGACTCCTTCAGTTCGAGAATGGTCTTGAGACGCAATAATTCGCGCTCCAATTGCTCGAGCAACGCCGTGCGTTTGTTGTGCGGCAATTCGGGCGGGAAGGTCGCGTGAAAGCTGGCCACCGTTTGGCCGGTGCCTGTGCCGATAAACCGCATCAGCGCGCTTTCCTCGCCTCTTTCGAAACGAGACAGGATTCGCGCGACCGCCCAATCGGCGCCTCGCTTGGTCTGGATGCGCGTGACGCATTCGCCGATAGGCGTCTCAAATCGGATCCGACCGCTTTCGTTCTCGATTTCCTTGCGGAAAAAATAGGTCCACGCGGGAAGATTATGGGCGTCGCCAACGAATGCGAGCGCTCGTCCCACATTGCAATCAATCGCAATATGTCGTTGGGCCGTCTGAAGATCAGGCATCGGAGTCCTCCATGATTGCCACCGCCCGTGTCCAGGAGGCACCGCAGCCCTCGAGACGGATGGGAAAACAGGCGACCTTGAACGATCCATTTTCAGGGAGCTGATCCAGGCCGGCGAGTCGCTCAATCTGGAAATATTCCCGACGGCGGCCGAGAATATGCGCAGGCCACAGCGCTTCCTGGCGGCGAGTTCGCCGCCATTCCTCCAGCATTGCGCCAAAGGGCTGATCGAATCCGAAGGCATCGGTACCGATGACTTTCACGCCGCGATCAATGAGATATTCGATAGCCGCCGGATCAATGCCGCGGAAGGCAGTGAAGTAATCCTTGGTCGCCCATTTCTTTGCCGCGCCGACGTCCAGAAGGGCGATCATGCGCGCGATCGAGTGGAAACCGTGGCGTTCGACGGCTTCGGCGACTTCCGCGACCGAAACCGGGCCGAGCTCTGGGTCGGGATCGAAACGCAGGAGCAGGCCTTCGGCAAAAAACCATTCCAGTCCGAGCTGGTCTATGCTGCGGGCTGCGCGGCCTTCGCTCCAGGGGCCGTAATGCAAGGGCGCGTCGATATGCGTGCCACAATGGGTCGACAACGTCACCAGTTCCGTGGAAATTGCGTAACCGTCGGGGAAATCTTCGGCCGTGAGTCCATAGGCTCCGCCAAGGACGCGCGCTCCCTCGACATGATCGGTCAGTTTGATTGCGACTGGCACCGGCTCGCCCGGATTGCTGCGCACGGGAACGCTCAAATCGATGATTTTCATGGCGCGCCCTCCAGAACCGGGGAATTGCCCCGCCGGGCTTCGAGGATCGAGATCGTCCGCCCGGGCGATTCCGTCACGATTCCCATCAAGGCGGCGAGAATGGAGCAAGGCAAGTGCGGATCGAGAATCTGCAGCGGAGAGAACAGATTGCGCACACGCTCGATGGCTTCGTCCGTCGATTGCCGCAGCGCGGCTTCAGCGAGCATGAGGTCCGTGGCGTAACGCGTCTCGCCCTCAAATGGCGAGGTGAGTCCGTCGATGATGTCGGCGCAACTTTCGCCCGCCAATCGGCCGCTGGCTAAGGCGAAGCCAACGCCGTCGTGAAAGAACGGATCGCGAAAGCCAAGCGCGTCGCCGGTGACAAAGACGCCATCCGCCGCCGGTCGCAAAACGTTGGTCACGGTGTTTTTTCCGGCGATGACGGGCAGGACCCGCCGCGAGTCTGCAACCAGGCGCCTGGCGGCCGGCGTGGCCTCTATCTGACGCAGAAACGCCGTTTCCAGGTCATGCGGCGGCAAGTTCGAATAGGTGACCCATCCGAGGCTTATGCGATGCGCCCGAATCGGGACCGCGTAGAAAAAGCCGTCGTCCGCGCGGATGATCGCCGGAGCCTCCAGATCGAAGCCGCGTTCGGTTTCAAAATGTGAAAAAATGTTGGAGCGAGGATCCAGGGGGCGGTCGTCGGACGACACCCCTCCGACCAGATGCGACGACGCCTGCGCCTTGCCGCTGGCGTCGATGAGGAACGACGCCGACAAGACCTTTCCATCGGATGTCGTCACGACGAATTTTTGGTCTTGGCGTTGCACTGAAATGATGGTGTGCGTTTCGATCGCGTGCGCCCCAGCCCCCAGCGCCTTTTCGCGCAGCATCGAATCCAGCAGGTTCCGATCGACGTAGGCGCAACCATCCGACGTTTCCGCCATCCGCAAGGTCAGCCTGCAAGCTCCCTCGCGCGAAAGAAAACTGACTTCCGAGCGCAACCGGTCGTTCAAGTCGATCTTCAGCGCGCGCAAGGTTTCACGCGTAGCCGGGAACAGCGTTTCAGGGAGTTTCGCGGACGACCGGTCGGAACAGCGATCGATTAGCA